>CAKZMZ010000263.1 GCA_937129345.1 uncultured Thalassovita sp.
TCCTTCAGGGGTAATGTTGAGTAACCAACCTCTCCATTTGGCTAAACTTTCTCCATAACCGATCCAAGAAAGGTTTAGGGTAACCAACATATCGCCGTTGGGTAAAATTACTGGGCCATAAGAGTAATCATGGTAGTTGCCAGAAAGCGGCCAAGTGTAAATGGTTTTATACACATCGGCTTTGCCATCGCCATTGCTGTCTTCTAATCTGGTGAGCTCACTTCTCTGGGTTAAAAAGAAGCCATTGTCTTTATAGGCCAAGCCCAAAGGTTCGTGCAAACCAGTGGCATATTTCTCAAAAGTAGGTTTGGCACTGTAGGGATTCTTTACCAACCAAACTTCACCCCTTCTGGTAGAAACTCCTAAGTCGCCTTTGTCAGTAAAAGACAAGCCGCCCACTTCCAACACGATATCGTCTGGTATGGGCAAGGTCACTATCTCGTAATATTGAGCTTCTTTTAAAGTATCGGCAGGGTCTGCCAAAGTAATGTTGGCCAAAGCTACCGAAGAAGCAAAAAGCCAAGTCAAACAAATTATCAAAGTGTTTTTAACGAATTTCATTTTCATTGATATTTTTTTGGTGAAGATTACCATATAATTTCGTATTGAATGTTGGCCGCATTACCATTAGGCTTGTAAACCAATTCTTGCTGCTCTACATCTCTAATAAAGATCTCGCCCTCTCCTTTTTCGGTTACTGCCAAATAAAACTTTTTGTCATCTACCGCATAGGCACCATCGGGCAATTGTTCTATTTTACTGCCTTTGGCTAGGCGGATAAAAGCATCGCTGCTTGCATTGCTTACCTTGAGGTTTCTAGTCAACTTTTGCTCATTATCATCAGGCCAAACCTTATCTGTAATTTCGGTCTCGTTTAACTGCATACTAAATTCAGGATAGCCCGCCTCGTCTGTTTTGTAACCCAACGGTTTGTAACTGACCCCTGTTTGTGTAGAATCTGGCCAAGCTGCTTCATTACTATTTAAAAATGCTAGAGTAGGTCCTGCCTGAAATTCTATCTCTGGGCCTAAGGGAACAGCTAGCTGAGAAGGGCCACGACCAAACCACATTGGCGTAGCATCGAGAAAATTACCATGCCATGCTTGCAGTAAAGTCCCATTGTCTAAAGCATAGGTATAATGCACATTTTTTGGTGTACCTACCGAAACAACGTGGGTACGCTTTTTATCTCCATGCATCATAAAACTTCTTTGCAAAACAACCTCATCATTGGCAGCAATATGTATTGGCTCATCGGGTTCGCTTATGTAAATAGAACTAGGTGCATGTAAAGGTTGATAGGCGATTTCTTCTCCTTCTACAAAAAGCGCCATACTTCTTCGCCAACCTCTAGAGGGTTTGTTATACACAAACTGAAAGGGAACATTGCCCGCTTGTAACTTGGTTTTTGCAAATACTTTTTCTCCAAACCCATGATAGTAATTATGGTCTATCAATGTATCTCCGTTTATGATCAAAAAGGCACCGCCATCTACTTGAGCAGTAAAAATATACTCACCTTCGAGAGGTATCTGCAGAGTACCATCATACTTTAAAAGGTAGCCTTGGTTTTGTCCTGCTTGCAAGAAAGACATGGTATCGGCTTGGAAAGTAGTATCTGGTTCGGCGCTCATTTTTAGTCCTATGGTATCGTCTTTACTAGCGTATTTTTCCACCATTAAATTACCAAGACCCACATCTGCAGCTTTGTATTTTTTGTATCGGATATTTCTAAAAGCAACTGGGCCATGATCGCCTTGCAACATGAG
>CAKZMZ010000264.1 GCA_937129345.1 uncultured Thalassovita sp.
ACCAACGCACTTTACAAAATCTCTACAGCTTATTTTTTTTAAATATGGTGGTTTTTTTAAAAAACGCCTTTATCTATTTTTTATATTTTTACTAGATATGTTTTCAGGCCAAAAAAAGCTTTTTTTACATTTGCAATACACAAACCGTTAACCTTCATTTCTATATTGATTTTGTATACTAATAGAATTTTTTTAGAACTTTATAAATCGAAAAAGGCAGAATAAATATATCTCATAATTTAGAAATAGCTCTTTATAAATGGCCTTTAGTTACTACAAGTTGATAAATCGATTATTGTATAGATAATAATTAATTCAAAATTTCTTGTGGAAGAACACTGTCATTTTATTTTTCTCTATGAATACAAACAGACTAGAATATTTTTTTCCTCTTTTGGGCATCCAACTCAGATTATTTGGAGCTATATTTAAATGAGAATTCGATTCCTTGAGCTAAAGATATTAGGTTTTTTAGGAATTGATCAACACTTGCTATTAGGATTATAATTACCTTTTATCGTGAATTAAGAGGCTTTATGTTATTTAAAAAGTTATACAATAATCTTTTTTGTCGAGATATGGAGCCAATAATATTTCAAGTAATGTAATCTATATCAATTCAATTATTTTGAATATTCCCGATTTTATTTATGAATAATAAGAAAAAAGAGAGAAGAGGTTTTATTAAGAAAACTGTTTTTACTGCTGGCGCAGCAATTTCGGGTATTGGTTTGGAGAGCTGTGCAAGAACAGACAAAGAAGGTATTGGTTCAGTAAACATTATCTCGAACAAAAAATATAAGTGGCGTTGTGTAACCACATGGCCACCTAACTTTCCTGTACTTGGAGAGGCTGTGGTTGAAATGGCCGAAGAACTTGCCATAATCTCTAATGGCAGACTAGAAATAAAGGTATATGGAGGTGGGGAGTTGGTCCCTTCTTTAGAAGTATTTGATGCCGTAACCCAAGGCGCAGCTCAAATGGGCCATGGTGCTGCATATTATTGGGCTGGCAAAATGCCCTCTTCTGTATTCTTTTGTACAATTCCTTTTGGAATGAACGCTCAACAAATTAACTCTTGGATGTTGCACGGCAATGGATGGAAACTATGGAAGGAGTTATATGAACAGGTGAACTTGATACCGTTTCCGTGTGGCAATACTGGTGTGCAGATGGGTGGGTGGTTCAATAAAGAAATCAACACAATACAAGATTTACAAGGCCTAAAAATGAGGATACCTGGTTTAGGAGGACAGGTAATCTCAAAAGCTGGTACTGCTGCGGTAACTATGGCAGGGGGCGAGCTTTATACTAATCTTGAGCGTGGAGTAATAGATGCCACCGAATGGATAGGCCCTTATCACGATTACTTGATGGGTTTTCATCAAGTTGCTGATTTTTATTATTATCCTGGATGGCACGAACCTGGCTCGTGTTTAGAATTAATGGTGAATAAAAAAGCATTTGAATCTCTACCAAGAGATTTACAAATGCTAGTTGAAAATACAGCACTAAAATATAACCTGTGGGTACTTTCTGAATTTGAGGCCAAAAACAATTTTTACTTGCAGAAAATCTTGAGCGAAAGCAATGCTCAACTCAAAAAATTTCCTGACGAAGTTCTTGCAAAACTCAAAGATTACTCAAAGGAAACCATACAAGAAATTATAGATGCCGATCCATTTGGGAAAAAAGTCTATGCAGACTTCTCTAAATTTAAGGAGGAAATCAATAATTGGAACAAATCTTCTGAACAGGCAATATTACCCTATATTTAATTTTGTGTGTGCCAAATTGACAGTTTTTATTGAAAAAACATTTTTTGACCGTTTTTTTGCTATCTATGTTACCATAAATATTTAAATTACTTTTTTTTATCGAGGCATTAAATTTTGCTCATTATAATACAAAAAATATGGACTTTAACAGTGATGAACTTGTAAAACAGCTGGGTAATCTCAACAAATTTGATAATAGTTTTTTAGAGGAAAGAAAGATTTTTTTGTGGGGGCCAGTAATGGATGATTCTGCTGAAAGAATAGTTAACAGATTATTGTATCTTGAATCTAAAGATCCTGGAAAAGAAATAAAGTTTTATATAAACAGCCCTGGAGGAGTAGTTACTTCGGGTATGGTAATACATGATACCATGAAATTGATTTCTTCTCCAGTTTCTACTATATGCATGGGGCTTGCTGCTTCTATGGGTTCTATTTTATTATCTGCTGGAGAAAAGGGGAAAAGGTATATTTTCCCGAGTGGTAGAGTGATGATTCATCAACCAAGCATAGGCGGGCTACAAGGTAGGGCTTCTGATTTAGAAATTCAGGCCAAAGAAATTATGAAAGTAAAAGACATGGGCGCTAGGATACTTGCAGAAAACTGCAATAAATCTTTTGAGCAGGTTATGAGGGACTTTGATCGCGATTTTTGGATGAACGCCGAAGAATCTTTGGAATATGGTATAGTAGATAGCGTTGTGGATAAAATTTAAATTTCAAATATTTTACTAAGGGCTCTCTATCAAACATAGAGAGCTTTTTATTTTTAAAATATCCCTAAAAACTTTTTCTTTTTACGCTTCTTAGGGCCTGTAAATTTTCTAAAATTCTTTTTGACTCTTTTCTGTCTCTTAGAAAAATTAGAATTACTGCTACGGTTATTGATCCTTAACCTATTAATACTGCCACCTATACTACCCAAACCAGTATTAGATCTGCCCCTCACATTATTAAGTATACTCTGAACCTGATCAAAGGTATAGCGCAAAGTAATTTCATCTGAAGCACCTAGTTGGCCAGAAAACTCACCAACTACCAACTCTCTAGCGTAACCAATGGTAAGGTTGTTCATTAGAGTTATAGATGCCGCAGCGTGTATAGAAGAGTTGCTTCTGTAGGTAAAGCCAAGCATAAACTGCCTGTTGTACTCATAAAATACTCCCAAATCGATCAAGTTTTTTTCATTTAGAAGCCTTCTATAATTGCCTCTTAACTCTACCAAATCTCTGCCTGAAGCTACAGGTAAAAACCCTACTGCATAAGCTGTAAAGAACTCTCTGAAAGCCAAATCCGATTGGCTAAAATCTTCTTCAGACCTTAGTAATGTCAATAGTCTGTTTGCCGATGCCCCAAACTGGAAAAAGTTACTTCTAAAATTTGCTCCAAAAGAAAAATCGAGCTTGTTTAAATTATTGAAGTTAATTAAAGCAGGGTCATTAATATCATTTACTTCTATATTATTAATATCCAAAGATGTATTGGCATACTCACCATTTAAGCCTAAAGAAACAACCATGTCATTGTCTAACAAAATATGATAGGCAAGCCCTGCCGACAAATCTACCGTTTGAAGAAAGTTTACATTCTCATAGAAAACATTGAAAGAAGCGCCCAAACTACCTTGATTGAGCGGTGTCTGCATTCCGAGGTAAGCCATCGAGTAAGGCTCGCCTATACCTGTCCACCTTTTTTGATATGAAAAATCGTAAGAACTACCATACAAACCCGAAACCGAAGGATTGTAGGCAAGACCGTCTGTATATTTTTGAATCAAAATTGGCAATTCTTGTGCTTGTGCCCCAATGCTTAGAGTTAATAAGATAATTAGCTTTAGTATTCTCATAAGTTGATATTTGCTCCACATTTGCAATCGATCTGATATTGCTATCTACTGTTGACCATCGCCCCTAGTAATAGAAACCATTCGTTTCAAAACCACTTGCGGTTCGCCCACTTTTACAATGCATACATATGCACCAAAGTCCAAAATGCTTTCGCCAACAACTGGCTGCCAATCATTCTGATATCCTCTAGTCCTAAATATTTCATTACCCCATCGATCCAATAGTATCACTTCATTATCTGGGTAATCCTCTATATTCTTTATAAAAAGTTCATCGTTGAAACCATCGTTATTGGCTGTAATCATATTCATGATGGTGAGTTCTGGATCTTCTGGATCTTGAGGTAGAATTGTAATCTTGATGTATCTAAGGTTATTCAATTCATTGGTTTCCAACACATCCTGCCTAGCATCTACAAAATAGATAATATAATACTCCCCAGGAGCAATATCGTCTGGGACCACTATCTCTGCACTTATTTGCTGAGTTGCCGCACTTGTCTGCGCTGGGATCTCAGCAGAATTTAGTACGATATCTCCTTGGTCTGGGATGGTATCCTCTGAAAGAAGCAATATAAAAATTGATTCATCTTCTGTTGGCCCACCATCTACTGCAATTGTAGCGGATACATTAATAGTACTACCTGCCTCAACTTCATTGGCACTTGTGTTAGCGTTATTAACAAGTAAGTCTACTTCTTCGATATCTTCTATCGTTATATTTACTGTGGCGCGTTCCTCTGCATAATTAAAGCCGTCTGATGCATTATATTCAAAATTGGTAGCACCAACAAAATCCTGAGTAGGCTCGAAAGTAAGATTGCCTATTTCGGTATTTTGTATTTCATCATTTATAGCTATTGGTATGTTATTGAGGAATAACTGCCCATCTTCTGGCAATGATAAAATCTGAATAACTGCCAACTGATCACTGTCTGGATCTTCAAAAGCATTGGTGAAGTCCGTTATTTGAAAGGTAACAGTCGAGTTTAACAAACCCGCTTTATCTATATCAGCTATGGTTGGCAAACTATTGGTCGTAACAAAAGCAATGTTGCTGTATGGGGAAACTTCATTGTCAACTAAAGCATTTACCCTGTAATAGTAAGTCTCTCCTGGAATGAGGCCATCCGCATCAGTAAAATTGTTCTCTGTCCAGTTATTGGTTATAACATTAAAATTCAGCGAATCACCTACAGATTTTTCTATGGTATAGCTGGTAGCAGTAAACTCATCTGAATATGTCCAACTCAAAAGCACTCTTTCGGCAGGATTGGCCGGGTCTAATTCAGCGGCAAGTACAGGTGGCGGCAGCTCGGTTTTAGGCGTTACAGTAAGTATAGTTTTTCGTGAATAAAGCGTAAGTTCTGGAGCGTCTGGATTGGTCACTTCGCAGATATACTCACCTGCATCATCTTCTTTAACATCTTCTATGGTAAATACATTGAGATTACTTTCTTCAATAAGTTCATCATCTCTGTACCATTTGTAAACATTATTAGTAATATTTGGGTCTATGCCCAAATCGAAAGTGAATGCTCCTCCTGCTTGTAAAATAACCGCACTTTGTTCACCCACACTGTCTTGGGGCGCATAAATAAATACGTCTAAGTCAAGACCTGAAAAGGGAAGTATGTCTTCAAAAGTAAACCTATTATCTGCCAAGCCCATTTCTGTAAGTAAGTCTGGGTTGGTGATAGTAGGTACATTTTCAAAATTATGACTTCTAATGAAAAATTTCTGTAGTGCTGCAAGATTACCGATTACTGGAAAATCGGTATCTATAAATGGAGTTTCATTATTATCAAAACCGAATACCTCAAGTGCCGTTAACTGATTTAACTGGTTGGGCATTGGTGGTTGTATGTTGTTTTGGAAAAGGTAGAGGTTTTTTAAACTGCTCATCCCAAAAAAACCTGCAGGTATTTGTCCAGTTAATTCGTTCTCATTTAACCAGAGTATTTCTAAAGTAGTAAGTTTTCCGAAATCAGTGGTAATTGTACCTGATATGGCATTTTTACCGAAATTGATTTCTATAATTTCAGAAAAGTCGCCAATTTCAGCAGGGATGTTTCCTGATAAATTATTGTTTTCTAATAAAATTCTTGTTACACAGCCATTATCATTGGTTTCTACCCCAAACCATTCATTTAAGGGCACATCCGTTTTCCAATTGGTATTGTCATTCCAAGTTTCTCCACCTAACGCATCATAAATAGCTTCTAATACAGCCATATCGTTTTCCACACAATCGTTAATAGTTGGCCTTATAGTAATCTCAAAGTTTTTTATAAATGTATCTCCAGCTTCATCTGTAGTAGTGATGCAAACTGATAATGAGGTTATATTAGCAGTAAGCGTAAAAGTAGGACTCAATAACAGTTGGTCCCCATCTATAGCAAATAAATTATTGTCGCTTGCCACTTGACATTCATTAGATAAAGTATATGTATGTGTATCATCAGGTAAGTCTTCATCTACAGTTGAAAGCGTGCCAACGGCAAAGCTTGGAAGGGCATCTACTGCATCTATAATTGTATTGCTTAGCAAAATGTCGGTAGGTGGGTTATTGTTAACATTCACCCTGATAGTAAATAGTTCGCTGTAGCTTTCTTGGGCACCATCGGTTGTGGTGATGCAAACTGTAAGTGAGTTTACAGCTACGGGTAATGTGAAATTATCTGCCAATCTTAATTCAGTGCCGTTGATTGCAAACAGATTGTTATTGTTGGCCTCATTACATGCATCTGTAAGGGTGTATATATGCGTATCATCTGGTAAATCTGCATCGGTAGTGCTTAAGTTACCTACCAAACTGCCCGCCAAAGCATCAGAGTTGATTACATTATTGTCTAGTGTGATGTCTGTGGGTGGGTTATTTGCATTAACAATTATTTCAACTTTATTATTAGCTGTTATTTCTAAAATATTATCATTTACAGCAGCTGCTATAGTCGCCATTTTCTCTTCAAAAGCAGGATTGGTTACCTTAACTGTATAATTTGATGCATCCTCCACTAGAAGTGGCTCTAACGTAAGTGTTTTATTATTTGAGATTTGGTAGGCAGGCGTAGCTGAACCTTCTTTATACCAAGAATATAAATTTGGATAAGTATCATTAGGCCCGTCTTTAAAGTCCAATATAACATCTAGCCTTTGTCCTTCATCACCAATAAAAGGTGTAGATGTATCAAAGCCGGCTTGAGGGGCATATTGAATAGAAGTAAAGCTATTTAAGTTGGAATAAGAAAAAAGTGGAATTATATCTTCAAATGTAAAAGCATTATTTTCAAACCAAAAACGCAAGCCATCTTGTTGTATGGCTATATTACCAAGAGCTGTAGGCAATGGACCACTGAAATTATTATCAGATATCCAAAAGTGTTCTAAATTTGTAAAACCGGTTATATCCTCAGAGATACTTCCGCTCAATGCATTATCTGTAAGATGAAACCTTCTTAGCCTTTTCAATTGATAGATTTCATTAGGTAATTCTCCTGATAAGTTATTATCGCCTAAACTTAGTGAAGTTAGTGTATTAGCTGCATTACCGATAGAAGGTGGAATAGAACCACTAATTCCATTAGAAAACATGAGCAAATCTTGAATAGCAGGGAGACTGAATACCACTTCATGATCCACTAAATTTCCACCAAGGTTATTCTCCTGGATATGTAGTACGGCCAATTTAGTTAAATTGATAAAATCATTAGGTAATGGTCCAGTGATTAGGTTTTGCTTTAAAATCAACTCTTCTAAATCTAACAATTCAGAAAATGCAGCCGGAAATGAACCAGTTATACCTCTATTAGAAAGGTCAATTTTTACTATGCAACCATCTGCGTTTCTAAATACTGTTTCGTTCTCAATAAACAAAGATGCATCCCAACCTGGCACTTGTGCTATTTTAGCTATGGCTTCATTGTCTCTGGTACGACAACCATTAGCTACTTGATTTACGGTTACAGTAATATTTTCACTTCTGATTTTCAAAAGTTCATTTTCTAGAGTGTTGTCTCCTTCAAATTCTAAAAACTTTTCGCCTGTAACATTATCAAATGCCTGGTTGCTAACCTCACAATAATATATACCTGCGTCTCCAACTGCTATTGGATCAAAGGTTAAAGAATTTATGTTATTTGTTGTTTCATAAAAAGCAAATGTATTGCCTCCGTCTGTACTTTTATACCAATTATAGGTATTTGGTGTGTTGGTACTTTCTAAAATCTCATCTATACCTAATTCTATTGTTAGAGGATTACCCGCATTTGGGTTATACGTATTTTGGGGAACTGTAAAATCTTTTTGAGGATGGAAAAAGAATTTCTCTAATTCCGGGTATTGATTGGCATCAACAAACTCAATCAAATCTTCGAATGTGAATTTATTATTTGATAGGCCTAGTTGAGTTATTTTTGCTTTACTTGGAAAATCAGGGAGATTTTCAAACTCATGGTTTCTCAAGAAAAACCTCTCAAGATCTAGCAAATCAGGAATTGCAGGAAAATCACCAGTAAATTTATTACCGTTTTCATCAAAACTATCGATTCCTGTTACAATAAGTTTTGTTAATTTACTAATATCATTTGGGAAAGGACCTGCGTCAAAATTGTTACCAAACAGATATAAGCCATTTGAGCTCAAGTTATTAAATACATTTACTGGCACATTCCCTGTAAGATTGTTATTACTCAACCATAAATAAGCAATATTTCCAAAGTCTCCAATTGAATTGGGAATATCTCCGGTAGAAGAGGCTTCATGTAAATATAACTGATAAATACAATTACCAAATGGACTATTTGGATCTCTTTCGCTCCACGTTTCCACACCTTGCCAATTAGCATAGTTATCGATATCATTTGCTTCCCATTGTTGACCGCTAAGATTATCATTGTTCAATAAATTACCGGTTTTTGGTTGCCAACCAGCCTCTATTAAATCTAAGAGTACTTGCTTGTCTGCATCAGGATCACAACCTTGCCCAAACACTTGAAAAGCAAGTAATGTATTAATCAACAGACCTAACCCAACTACGCGAAAAAAACTCTTATAAAAACGATTTAGACCCATAAGTAAAAAATTATATCGCATGGTATTTATTAACAATATCTGCAATCGTAAGCACCCTCATAAAGGTACATCTATGAATTTACGTAATAAAACTGATGATTGGTTAGTATCAGGCTGGATTATTCGGGCTTGAAATTTTACTTGCTCCAATTTTTTAAACCCGCTCGTTTAAGTTAAATATTAAGCCTGCTGTTTAGTTGACCTGACATATTTAACCTTACGGAGTTGAAAATTAGCAGTTTTTTTTTATTATTCACATTATTATATGTTAACAATTCATAGGTTTACATCTTGTTAAGGCTTTTCACCAATTAATAGGTATTGCAATTCGTGAAAACCATTGGACATACTTACATGTCAAGCAGCTAATTTTTTTATCTAAACAAGGCTCATTTTGAAATTCTCCGAACTTAAACTAACGCACTCACTACAAGATGGTCTCAAAGCCATAGGCTTTGAAGAGACCACACCAGTACAAGAATTTGCCATTCCAGTAATCTTGCAAGGGCGTGATATAATTGCATGTGCACAAACAGGAACAGGTAAAACTGCGGCATTTGTATTACCGATATTACATAAAATATCAGTTGAGCAACCCACTGGTATAGATACCCTTATCATCTCTCCAACAAGAGAACTGGCCCAGCAAATAGACCAACAAATAGAGGGATTGGGTTATTTTACTGGGGCAAGTTCCAAAGCAATCTATGGCGGTGGCGATGGCAGCGCTTGGGAAAAAGAGCGCAAAGCGCTTTTAGAAGGTGCCGATATAATAATTGCTACTCCTGGTAAACTGCTCTCTTTTTTAAGACAAAAAACTGGGGATTTTTCCCAGCTTAAGCACTTAATATTGGATGAGGCAGACCGCATGCTAGACATGGGCTTTTACAATGATATCATTGAAATTATCAGTTTTTTGCCTAGTAACCGACAAACTTTGCTTTTCTCTGCAACCATGCCTAAAAAAATAAGAGATTTAACAAATAAAATCCTTAAAGAACCCGAAGAGGTAAGCATTGCCATCTCAAAACCTGCTGAAAAGGTAGTACAAGCGGGTTTTTCAGTATATGACGAGCAGAAAATACCACTTATAGAATGGTTGCTAAAAATGAGTGATGTAAACAGTGTTATCATTTTTGCCTCAACAAAATCTTCTGTTAGAGAGTTGGCCAAGGCACTTGCCAAAATAAGACCTCACGTAGAAGAAATACACTCCGACTTAGAGCAACAAGAAAGAGAGGCAGTTCTACGCAATTTTAAAAATAAGAAAACAGAAGTGCTAGTGGCCACAGACATTATTTCAAGGGGAATAGACATAGACTCCATAGGTATGGTCATAAATTACGATGTACCGCAAGATGCCGAAGATTACATACACCGGGTAGGCAGAACCGCTAGGGCCGCTTCTGAAGGTGAAGCAGTTACATTGATCAACCCAAAAGACCAGCAACGTTTTGCCAGGATAGAAGAACTTGTAGGCAGTGAGATCAGAAAAGCGCAATTACCTTCTTTCTTGGGAGAAGGGCCGAATTATACTCCAAATAAAAATTCTAGGCGTAAAAACTATAGAAAAAGAAGCAGCAAAAGAAAATAGTGTTCTATAAAAACTAGCTTTTAAAAAAGGCCTATGATCAACTCGCCCAACTTGTAGCTTATGTAAACCGCTCCAATAACAAAAATGATTATACAGCTTATCACCATTAAAAATATACCTTTGACGTTAGGAGTTTCAAAATCACTTACTTGATTATTTTTATGGTGCCTTTTCAATAGGTCGAGATTTCTTTGGTTTGCCTTAAAGCCCACATCAAATAAATCTCCCAACAACGGCACAGTACCTACAACATAGTCTATGGCTATATTGCCCAGCATTTGTGCTGCAATTTTAGTTGTGATCCCCTTTCTGGCCATCATTAAGATCAGCCCCCCCGAAATTAACATAGAAGTGGCATCTCCAGCACCGGGAATCAGGCCAATTAAGGCATCTAAACCAAAGCGTATGTTCGTCCCAGGAATCACCACAGCAGAATCCATAAGTTTGACCAATTTGTCTAGTAGGGTGTTTTCCGTTTGTTTTGTAGCTTTCATTCAAACATTTTTTTGTAAAGATAACAGCTATGAGAAAACTCTCTATGGATGAACTCAACAGAATCTCAGTAGAGGAGTTCAAGGGTATCGATAAAAATCCAATAACCATAATTCTAGATAATGTAAGAAGCTTAAACAATGTGGGCTCGGCTTTTAGAACAGCAGATGCCTTTAAGATTAAAAAAGTTTGTCTTTGTGGCATTACCGGTACGCCACCCCACCGAGATATAAGAAAAACTGCATTAGGTGCTACCGAATCGGTAGATTGGCAATACTTCGATAATACACTAGAGGCAATTAAGGCATGTAAGGCAACAGGCCATAAGATCATAGCGATTGAACAGGCAGATAAGGCACAATCATTAGAATCGTTCCATACAAAAACCAATGAAAAATATGCTTTTGTTTTTGGTAATGAGGTATTCGGTGTGGAAGATGATGCCTTACAAAACTGTGACTTTGCTCTAGAAATACCTCAATTTGGCACAAAACACTCACTCAATATTTCTGTTAGCATAGGGGTAATTTTATGGCATTGCGTAAATCAGATGCTAAATAAATAGCCATTTTTTTTATAAAACCTAGGCTATATCTATAATTAAGCGTAAAGCTTTGTACATTTAAAGCAGATTATTTGGCATTAAAAAATGTACACAATTATCTTTACGTTTCTTAAATTTTAACTTTTTCAAATTCAAAGTACATGGATGTAACAAATCCCCTGTTATACGCACTTCCATTTTTCCTCACTTTAATCGCTTTTGAAATAGTACTGAGTGTTAAGCACGATAGGCACCTTTACTATTGGAACGACTTTTTTGCAAGCGCATCAATGGGAGCCGGAGCTACAATCTTGGCCTCTGCCACTAAATTAATTTCAATCGGCGCATTCTTCTTCTTATTTGAGGTTTTTAAACCTGTGAGAATGGCATTGTTTGGTTATGAAACCTTAGGCTGGGCTTGGTATACTTGGATCATCTGCCAATTTTTAGATGACCACAACTACTATTGGTACCACCGTTTAAGCCACACCGTTAGGGTGCTTTGGGCAGCGCATATCGTCCACCACTCTTCTGAGAACTTTAATTTAGGTTCTGGAATAAGAAATGGTTGGTTCACATTATTCTATAAGCCAATTTTCTGGCTGTGGATGCCAATTGTTGGTTTTGAGCCGATTATGATCGCTACCTGTCTGGGCATACAGGCCATTTATCAATTTCACTTACATACCAAATCGGTACCGCACATGGGCTTTTTAGAGAAGTTCATGAACACTCCAAGGCAGCACCAAGTGCACCATTCATGCAATTTTGAATACTTGGATAAAAACCACGGAGGCTTTTTAAACATCTTTGACAGATTTTATGGCAGCTTTCTACATCTAGACGATAAAATCAAACCAAAATTTGGCGTGATACATCCGCCTAATTCATTTAATCCTTTAGTGATTGCCACACATGAATATAAAAATATCTGGAAAGATGTAAAAAAATCAAAAAACTTTAAAGAAGCATTTATGTACATATTTGGCCCTCCAGGCTGGAGTCCCGACGGATCTACGCTTACCGTTAGAGAAATACAAAGGGCAATGAACGAAGAAGCCCAATTAGACAAATCTAAATTAGTATCATAAAAAAAGTCCTGCCCTTTAAAGGGCAGGACTTTTTTTTAATGCAGGCATCATTTTTTCTTATTTTTTCATTTTGTAAGTGCTTACTCTTTAAGCGATTTTTTTATTTTTATTAAACTTTTTGCCAATTCCCATTATCAAACTCAGCCAATGCTATTTAAACCCACTTGGTTATTTTTATCTATAAGTTTGTTTTTAAATCAAAACATTTTGGCCCAAACCTATAACTACCAAATATTTAAAGGCGATAAGCCAATAGGTAACATGGTCACAAAAAGAGTTCAAAATGGAAGATTTACAGAATTTAATATCGAGAGTAATGCTACTTTTAGAATAATATTTGAATTTAATACCCAATTTAAGTTTGAAACTATTTTTTCTGAGGGCAAATTATGTAAGTCTTATGCGCAAAATAAGCTCAACGATTCGGAGCGTGAGTCTACACTGATCACTTGGGAGGATGAAAAATACAAATTGCTGAAAGACAGTAAAGAAAGCAAGCTGCTTGAAATCAAGCGCCCTGATTATGCTATGGCAAACTTATATTATCAAGAGCCTAAAGAAAGAACCGAGGTGTTTTCAGAGCGATTTGGAGAATTTTTGCAAATCAAAAGTATCGGCAATGCGCAATATGAACTTACATTACCCGATGGCAGAACAAACATTTATACTTATAAAAACGGACGATGTAGCGAAGTAAAAGTAAACCATATGCTGGCTACTTTATATTTTAGGTTGATGCATTAATCTGCATAAGTAATGTAGAGATATTGGTAATAAGCCTCTTCTGCCTGTAGCACTTGCTTGATCATGAGCTTATCTAGGTAAACATCTCTCTTGTACAATCTTCGCTGTACAATACCAGCAATCCTTTCTTGTGAGATCAGGCATTTCTCGCTGTAAGTGAGCGAGTCCATGTACCTGTTCTTTTCAGACAAAATCCCAAAAATCTCTTTTATAGAAATAGATTTTCTTAAAAATGCAGGCAAGTTACGATAAGTGTTAATCGATATACCTTTGGGTGTTTCAAAAAAGCTTTCCATAACTTTAAATTTTTGATTCACCTCTAAATAAAACCAGCAGAACGTAAGGGATTTACGGACTAAGCAATAAAATCGATTTTTATTTTCAACAATGGGCAAATCTCAAAAAGTAGAAAGCAAGCATCCTAAAAGTTTGATAAACTGATTTTCAACAAAGTGGGTTGCATCTATCCTAATTCTACTTTTCTGTCGTTACGAAGGAGTAGTATTTTTTTGATAATTTATTTTTTCCAAAACCTAATATGTGTTCCGTTTCAGGATTTATTTCTCCTAATTTTTCGCGCTCCCATATTCAAAGAATGAACAGAAGCATGGCACACAGAGGGCCAGATGCTGGAGGGATTTTTTTCAATGAAGCCCAGTACGTTGCATTGGCGCACAATAGGTTGAGTATTTTAGATTTATCAGAAAATGAAAATCAGCCTTTTTATTCTTCTTGCGGAAGATATGTAATGGTTTTTAATGGGGAGATATACAATTTTGCTGACCTTCGGAACAAAATAGAAGTATTTAGTAGAGAAAAAGCCGAGCTTAATGCAAAAAGCAAAAATATAGAGGTAGTTACAGAAGATAAACTTTTTAAAACCAATAGCGACACAGAGGTGTTGGCAGAGGGCTTCGCTTTTTGGGGCATGAACATGGCAGAAAAACTCAACGGCATGTTCGCTTTTACAATTTATGATCAAGAAGAAGAAGCACTCTATCTTTTTAGAGATAGAATGGGCATTAAGCCTTTGTATTACTACCAAAGAGATGATGATTTTGCATTTGCTTCCGAAATCAAAGGCTTAAGCAGTTTATTGCTAGACAGAGAACTAGCCATTAATCAAGATGCCATACAATCTTTTTTGCATCTCGGCTACATCAATAACAACCAAACCATTTTTAAGGAAATACATGCCTTACCAGCAGGATGCGTAGGCATTTACAAAGACAAGCAGTTAAAAATCATCCCTTATTGGCAAGCAGAAGACAAAATAGCTGCAGATACACTTGGCGATGAAAAAACCGCAAAAAAATCGCTCAAAACATTGATCGAAAAATCGGTGCAAAAGCGCATGATCAGCGATGTGCCTATCGGTACTTTTTTAAGTGGAGGCACCGACTCAAGTTTGATTACGGCCATTGCCAACAAATTTCACCCAAGCAAACTTAAAACTTTTTCTATAGGCTTTAAAGAAGCCAAGTACGATGAAAGTAAGCATGCCAAAAGTGTCGCAGAACATCTCAAAACAGAGCACCATGAGTTTATTTTATCGCACGATGAGGCCTTGGAGAAAGTAGCCGACCTTACTGCAATCTACGATCAACCATTTGCCGATTCTTCTGCGATTCCTACGCTATTGGTTTCGCATTATGCAAAAAAGCATGTAAGCGTAGCGTTGTCTGGCGATGGTGGCGACGAGCTTTTTATGGGCTATGGCATGTACAATTGGGCAAAAAGATTGCAAAATCCTTTTGTAAAAGCAGTGAGGCCTTTGCTAAAAACAGGCTTGTCGATGCATCCGAATCACAGATACAAAAGGGCTGCGCTGCTCTTTCAAAAACATTCTGAAAGTAAGAGCCATATTTTTTCTCAAGAACAATATTTGTTTAGCGAGGCCGAGTTAGGCAAGCTGCTAAAATCGGCAAAGAAGCCTACAAGGACACAAGACAGCTTTAACAAATTAAAAAGAAACTTAAGTGCAGTAGAAGCACAAGCATTTTTTGACCTAACCAACTATTTAAAAGATGATCTTTTGGTAAAAGTAGATATCGCATCTATGCAATCTGGCCTTGAGGTACGGGTACCGCTTTTGGATCATCGCATTGTTGAGTTTGCCTTGAACTTAAACCAAAAGCTCAAACTCAATAAAGACAGCAGTAAATATTTGCTCAAACAAGTGCTCTACGACTATCTGCCAAAGCAACTGATGGAACGGCCCAAGTGGGGATTCTCCATACCTTTAGATGAGTGGCTTGGCAAAGAATTAAGACCACTTATCGATCAATACCTCGAAGAAAGCCTAGTAGAAGCTGCAGGGATTGTGCACTTTTCAGAAGTTAAAAAGCTAATTACACGCTTTGATAAAGGCCACAAATACTTGTACAACCGACTTTGGACATTAATTCTCCTGCACAAATGGCTTTATGAAAATGGCCGTATCAATCATTCTTGAAAGTAAAATATAAAACCTTGCAAGCTAAAAACGTACTTTACTTATCTTATGACGGTATGACCGATCCACTCGGACAATCACAGGTAATTCCTTACCTGCACGGCTTGAGTCAAAGAGGATATTCCATACATCTTATAAGCTTCGAAAAGGGCAGTAAAGAAAATAGCGCAAATGAAATACAGCAAGCCCTGAACCACGCAGGCATTATTTGGCATCCTTTAAAATACACGCCTAAACCGCCAGTTCTTTCTACCCTGTTTGATCTTTGGGTACTTTTTAATAAGGTAAAGAAATTGCAAAAACAGCATAGTTTTGAACTAGTACATTGCAGAAGTTATATTACTGCACTTGTGGGGCGTTGGCTGCAGAAAAAACATGAGGTTAAGTTCCTTTTCGATATGCGGGGTTTTTTTGCAGATGAACGCATAGATGGTAACATTTGGAGCTTGCAAAATCCTGTTTTTAAGTTGATATACCAATTTTTTAAGAAACAAGAAAAAATATTTTTTAGCAGTGCAGACCAAACAGTTTGCCTTACCCACGAGGGCAAAAAAATTATAGAACAGCAAATTATGGCGAGAGAGAGATGCAGCCCTGTTTCGGTGATTCCTTGCTGTGCGGATACAGGCTTATTCAACCCCTCAGAGATTTCTGAAAAAAAAACCGTATACAGAGAAAGGATCAATATTAAAAAAGGACAAGAGGTAGTAGCATACCTTGGTTCTATAGGAACTTGGTACATGCTGCCAGAAATGCTAGATTTTTTTAGGATGCTCTTGATAAAATCTCCAAATACTATTTTTCTCTTTATTACCAAAGAAGACCCCGAAAGCATTATTAATGAAGCAAAATATCGCGGCATTAACGCTTCTAACCTAAGAGTAGTAAAAGCAAACAGAGAGGAAGTGCCCATTTTTCTTTCTTTGGCAAGCGTTGGCTTGTTTTTTATAAAACCTGTCTTTTCTAAAAAAGCATCTTCGCCCACCAAGCAAGGAGAATTTATGAGTATGGGAATACCCGTAATATGCAATAGTGGTGTAGGTGACTCTGACCACGTCATCAATAAATATCAATCAGGTATTTTAATAAATGATTTTAATGAGTTGGCATACCATAAAGCTGTGCACCAAATAAATCAGAAAAAATGGGCCTCAGCAGAAAAAATCCGGTCTGGCGCTAAGGATTACTTTTCATTAGAAAAAGGCATAGCTTCCTACGAAAAAATCTATAGTAGATTGATTGGGCAAGAAGACCAAAAAGAAAAAACTGCATTGGTAACTAACTAAATTAAAGGCGTTGAAAATACTCATACTTGCCCCATATCCAATAGGAGAGGCTCCCTCGCAAAGGTTTAGGTTTGAGCAATACCTCACTATTTTAGAAAAGGAGGAAATTGAATATAACTACGTACCATTCATAAGTTTAGCTACTTGGAAGATACTGCACAAACCGAGTAATTTCCTAAAAAAAACCATGGGTGTGCTTAGTGCTTTTTTAAGCAGAGCCCTACTTATATTTTCGCTTTATAAGTACGATTTTATTTTTATTCATCGAGAAGCCAGCCACATAGGCCCCCCTGTTTTTGAGTGGCTCATATCTAAAGTATTCAAAAAGAAAATGATTTACGATTTTGATGATGCAATTTGGCTCCCGAATTATTCGGCGCATAATAAGGCTTTTAACAAATTGAAATACTACAAAAAGGTAAAGGATATAATCGCATGGAGTTATAAAGTAAGTGCAGGAAACAATTACTTAGCAAAGTATGCCCAACAATATAATTCGAATGTCATCATTAACCCTACAACCATAGACACTGAAAACTACCATAACCGAATCAGAAACCAGCAAATAGACAAAACGGTAATAGGTTGGACAGGTACGCTGACCACCATTAAGTATTTGCACGAAATCATACCTGTTATAAAGGAACTAGAGCAAGATTATGACTTTACGTTTCGGGTAATCTCTAATGAAAATCCACAATTTGACTTAAAGTCTTTTGAGTTTGTACCTTGGCAACACGCTACAGAAATAGACGACTTGCTCACTTTTCACGTAGGGGTAATGCCACTAAAAGCAGACCAATGGTCTGAGGGAAAATGCGGTTTTAAAGCTTTGCAGTATATGGCATTAGGCATACCTGCTTTGGTATCGCCCGTAGGCGTAAACAAAGAAATTGTGGGCCATGGTCATAATGGATTTATTTGCGATACTAAAACAGATTGGTTGCTTTATCTAGAAAAACTAATAAATGATAGCACTCTGAGAAGCATGTTGGGCAGAGCGGCCAGAAATACAATAGAAAACAAGTATTCTGTTAAAGCAAATACCAATAACTTTTTGGGCTTGTTCGACGAAAAATATTTATTTGAGAAGGCAAAGGGGCAAATGTCAGATACAAAAAAAGCACTTTAAAAGTGCTTAACTCAACTCAAAAGCGGATCATCGCCTTTTTTATAAGGCAACAAGTTAATATTGATTTCGGCATCTTCAGCATAGTCTTCGCCCGACTCCAACATATCATAATCATCCTCTTCGTAATACCAAAATACTTCTAAATCTCCAGATTTTTCTTTTGCGTATACGTTCAGCATTTCTATAATATCGTAAAAGCACTTAGATGAAGCCGTATTAAAGTAATCCATCCTAAATTTTAGCTTTACCTTTCTACCAGGCAGCTTTGTATAATTTTCGATCCATTCAAAAATAGGTTCGAAAAACTCGCCCGTATACTCGTGGTAAGACTCTCCCGAGATGCTCAATGTATCCTTATCCGGGTCAAAATTTATTTCAGGAATAAACTCATCGCCTTCTATATAAAACTTTTCCATTATTTAGCCACTTTTTAATTCACGAAATTATACTATGATAAATACGCCCAAATTGTTGTTTGATTATGTTAATATACATGAATTCGCCACAATAATTCTGGCTATTAATAAAGTCTCGATACTTACATAAGAGATGTAAGGAATGGTAACACAGCTTAATTGCTGGTATTTTACAGAAAAATTTGATTTTATCTTATGGAATCAGATACATTGCTGCATCGTATATTTAAATTAGCTTTGTTTGTAAGTTGCCATTTTGGTTAAACTACACTTGTTTCTATTAAAAACCATTACCATGAGGTTGATTATTTTTTTATCTCTACTACCATTGTTTTCAATGTTATACCATCCCAACCAAGCACAAGAATTGAGGCTGTCTATTAACAAAATATACGCTTCTGAGCAGGAGGCTTTTGTAGGTGTTGGGCTGGGCTATAACTATTATAGATACTCCCAAAAAGAGGCCCAAAACAGTGCCATACGTTTTAATCTTTACAGGCCAAGCGAGCAAGAAGCTACCTTGATTGGCATACTTTCAGAAAACCAAGAAATCGCCATAAGCGATAAGGCAATACTCAAAAGTAGTTTAGTAAAAAGTTGGGAAGCCGATGCAAACCAAGACAACTGGAGAAACACAAATATTTCTGTAGGCCAACTAAATACAGGTATTTATGTAGTGGAGGCGCTTTTTCAAAGTCAAATTGCCAGAGTACCGCTGCTGATCAGTGATCAAGCGCTAATTACTAAGAAAAAAGGAAATGAGATCATCGGTTTTGTAGCAGATATGGCTAACGGACGCAAAAACAGCAACTTTGAGGTTTTTATTCTAAAAGATGGAGAATTGCTAGCAGCCTCTGAAAAAGAAAATAATCTATCTGTTTTTGATGTGGATTCTGACTCTTATGGCAGAAACCACAAGCTAATAGCTAAGTACGAAGATGAATTTACCGTATCAGATTTTTATTACTACAGTTATCGCGATGATAACGGCCCAATTGGCTTGATTTTTACAGACAGGCCCGCCTATAGACCTGGCCAACAAATGTATTTTCAAGGCTACATACGAAAAAGCAAAGGCTATGCAATGAAAGCCTATTCAGATTCTATCAACATAACAATTTACGATGAGCAGAGGAACGAAGTCTATTCAAAGAAATTAAAGTGCGATGCCAATGGCAGTTTTAACGACAGCCTCACAATAAAAGAAAGTGCGCCTTTGGGCACTTACTCAATTTATGCAGACTTAGATAAAATACAGTTCTTCGGATATTACGCTGAAGAAATTACCGGTACGTTTAGAGTAGAGGAATACAAAAAGCCTGAATACGAAGTACAAGTCTCTTTAGATAAAGAACAATACATCAGCGGTGATACCATTGTGGCCGATGTACAAGCCGACTATTTTTTTGGGGCGCCTGTAAAGAACGCCATGGTAAACTACCGCATAATAAGAGAAGCGTACCATGTACCTTGGTATGCTTCTTTGGCTTACAGTTGGTGGTACGAGGATTGGTATTTCCCTAACAATTACGATAATGGTGAGGTAATAAAAATGGAGAATACCGAGCTAGATGATAGTGGGCACTTTCAAATAAACTTTGCAACCGACGGCGAGACCAATAAAAGCTACCGCTATAAAATAATTGCCGAAGTTACCGACGCCAGCAGAAGAACCATAACTGGCAATGCCTCTGCCTTGGCAACAGCCACCGAGTTTACCCTCAGCGTAAATGCAGAAAAGTTTTACTATAAAACCGATGAGGAAGTTGTAGTGAGGATCCAAGCCGCAGACTTTGCCAATGAGCCTATAGAAACCGATTTAGAATTTTACGTTCGAGCATATCGATACGATACGGAGGAAATTCCCTCTCCTAATGTAAAAGAGATCGCTAAAACCAATGAGAAAGGCTTAGCCATTTTGCGTTTTAAATTGGACGAACCCGGCTACTATCAACTAGAAGCTACTGCAATTGATAAAAACGGCAAAACAGTAAAGGCCAATAACTCAGTCTACATTTTAAAAGAAGGGCAAAGTGCCTACAGTTGGTGGAACAACGAATCTGCTGAAATACAGCTTTTTACCGATAAAAAATTATACCATACTGGAGATACGCTAAAAGCCATGATTTTAGCGCCAGATGCCAGCGATGCGCTTCTTACCTTAGATGGTAAAGCAATAGTCCATAAAAACATAGTTCGCTTTAATACTTCTGGAGAAAATACTTTTAAAGAGTATGAAATTCCATTGAAAGCGGGCATTTTTGGTGATTTACAATTAGACATTGCTTACGTGCGCAATGGAAAAACCTATACAAGAGGTGAAAAAATCACTGTAATTCCATCTGAAAAATACTTAAATGTTTCCATCAGTTTTGATGAGGAAACTTATAAGCCTGGCAATACCGCTGAAGCTAAAATATCGGTAACTGATGCCGACAACAATCCTGTGCCAAATGCCCAAGTGGCACTCTCCACCGCTGACGAAAGCATCTACTTTTTGTACCCTGATAAAACCACAGATATAAGAAAAAGCTTTTATCCAAATGAAAGAATCCAGACTTACACTTACATCAACAATTACAGCCAAGACGAAAAAGGCAAATGGCCAGCATATGATTATTTAAAGTCATTAATAGAAGGCGGAAAATTTAAGCCCGAGGTTGATTTTTTTGTGCCAAGTGGGCAGAGTCATTATATAAATTTAGGCAACTTCGACAAAGATAAGCAATTGGTTCGCGGTTATGTGGTTGACGAAGCCACAGGTGAATTACTAAAAGGCGTAAAGGTGCGCTCGGGAGACGCCAAAGTAAAAACCAATGAATGGGGTTATTATGAATTAATAAATCCGACTGATACAGTTATTGAGTTTTCATTCAAGCGAAATAAAATTACTTTTAAAGAAGCTGGTTTATTTCGCGAGGTCAATTCTGGTTTCAGACAAGTAAATCTGAATATAAAATTAAACTTACAAAAGAAGAAACAATTAGAGCTTACCCTCCTCAATGAATACTTGTACTCGCCAAGAAACTCTCAATTAATGATGCAGACTTCTGCTGCAGTTGAAGACGCAGGAGCGGGCGATTGGGGAGCAGAGGCAGATATTGGAGCATCTAACATGATGCTACAAAGAAAATCAACAAATGCTCGTGAGCGTAGCGAGGTTCAACCTGTAGTACGCGAGAACTTTAAAGATGCCATTTATTGGAATCCAAATATTGTAACAGATGCCAATGGAGAAGCTACAGTAAAAATTACCTTGCCTGATAATTTAACTACTTGGAGAACCACAGCAAGGGTTATTACAGAAGATACCAAAGTAGGGCAAACCTTTGCCAAGGTCGTGGTCAAAAAAGACCTACTTCTCCGCATGGAAACCCCACGTTTTTTCCGTACAGGCGATAAAATGTTGATAGCCACAACTATTCATAATTATCTATCTAAGCGCAAAAGGGTAAGGGTGAACTTAAAAGCCAATGGCATTACCGTAAAAGGTACCAATAAATATCTGAGCATACCTGCCAATGGTGAAGAAAGAGTAGATTGGGAAGTACAAGCCAACTGGCCCGGCAATGCCCTCCTAACCGCCGAAGCTGTTACCAATGAAGAATCTGACGCAAAAAAAGTATCTGTCCCCGTTCAGGCCAATGGTTTAGAGGTAATTACGGCTGAGTCTACTGTGCTGCGCTCTGAGAAGCAATCCACTGTAGAAATATTCATTCCCGAAGAGGTCGATTTAAATACGGTAGAATTAGATTTAAGCACTTCGCCTTCTGTTGCCGCGGCTTTACTAGGTTCATTAGACCAGCTCATCGGCTATCCTTACGGCTGTGTAGAACAGACTATGAGCCGCTTTTTGCCAACCTTGATTGTGGCCAATACATTAAAAGAACTGGGGCAAAGCTACACTTCTACCATTTCTGAAACAGAGCTCAAAAAAATGACCGACAAAGGCCTCACTCGTTTGGCAGAACTGCAACACAGTGATGGCGGCTGGGGCTGGTGGGAAAATGACGATACCCATCCTTTTATGACAGCCTATGTGGTAAACGGACTTTCATTAGCAAAAGAAACTGATTATAAAATTCCTGAAAACTTATTAGAGGGCGGAAAAAAAGCGCTAAGAAGTATGCTCAAAAACCAAGAAAAACCTGAGGCGACCACTTACGCCTACCAAGTAGCCTCTGCTCTAAAAGCCGACATCAAAGATGTTTGGGAGAACATACAAATACCAGAAGCCGACAGTTTGGATGCTTACCAAACTGCATTATGGCTACAAGCAGCCCAACTAGCTGGAGATAAGGCAATGGCAAAAAACTTCTTATCGAGACTAGAATTGCTTGCAAATAAAGATGGCGACTTAAATTATTGGGGAGGCAAAAAATTTTACTATTCTTGGCAAGACGACCGTGTAGAAACTACCGCTCAAGTAGTTAAGGCATTGGCCGAGCAAGATGTGCAACATCCGCTTATTTCAGGCGCTGTGCAGTGGCTCATGCAAAAAAGAAGGGGCAATGGTTGGCACAATACCCGCCAAACGGCTTTTACAGTGTTGGGCCTACAAAAAGTGATTTCTTCAGAAATTAACCCCGATTATGATCTATCGGTAATAGCCAATGGCAAAAAGGTATTTGAAGGCAAAGTTGAAAGCAAAGATGTTTTTGAAAAGGCCAATACCATTACACTCAAAAGCGAAAACTTTACAGCTTCAACCAAAACAAAGTACCAAGCCCCAACGGGCGTTTTAAAACACGGCAAAAATACAATTACTTTAAATAAACAAGGTGAAGGTACACTGTATGCCAATGCTACACTTACTTATTTCTTACAAAAAGACAGCGAGAGCATAAGCAAAATTAAAGACAAAGGCATTACTGTAGAAAGGGACTATCTCGCACTCAAACCTGTCTTTGACGAAGACGGCAAAGTAATCTACAAAAAAACACCTATTGAAGAAACTTCGCTCACCTCAGGCACTGATGTTTTGGTAAAAGTAAAAATCAATAGTAAAGAAGACTTAGAATATGTTCTTATTGAAGACCCTATACCCGCAGGCTTTGAGTTTATTCGAGATAAAAGCGGCTATTTAATAGAGGGTGAAGAGGCCTACAGCGGTGGCAATTATTATCGCTCTTATTTTAGGTGGATGAACCAAGCCCATACCGAGTACCGAGATAACCGCTATGCCATTGTTTTAACCAGGCTGAATAGTGGAGCATACGAATATTCCTACATTATGAAAGCGCAAATTCCCGGTACATTTGAAGTGAACCCTGCCGTAGTTCAATTGATGTATTATCCAGAAAAAAGAGGCTTTTCTGATTTTGAAGAAATTGAGGTTGAGGAGAAGGAATGATTTTTCATTTATTTTGTATCAAGTTTATATTTTAAAATAGACTTGATACAAAAATCATCCAAGCTATGTCTATATTGAAAGTTGTCATTTTTTTATCGTTTTCCCTATTGAGCTTTCTCAGTATGGCACAAAACAACATTCCACTTGGCATTTGGCGCACGCATGTTTCTTACCAAAATACTTTTTTAGTAGAAGCTGCCCAAAACGAAATTTACTGCGCTAGCGAACGCGGTCTTTTTTCTTACAGCCTAGAAGAAAATTCCACTCAAATTTTTTCTAAAGTAAATGAATTGAGCGATGTAGGGATTACAGCCATGGATTATAATTCGGCTTTTAATGCCCTAGTGCTTGGTTACGAAAACGGTAATATAGATATACTTTTTGATGATGAGATTGTGAACGTTCGTCTCATTCTTAACGCTAGGTTCAACCAAAAAAAAATAAACCGTATTTTCTCCATCAATAACCTAGTGTACTTCTGTACAGACTTTGGCGTAATGGTTTTTGATCTTCAGCAAGAGGAAATAAAAGAAACCTACGCCAACCTCAGCCCTGAAGGCGAAGAAATTGCCATTTACGATGGTTTGGTCTTAAACGACAGCATGTATTTAGCCACAGAAATCGGTCTGCTATCGGTATCAAATGCAGCAACTACAAACCGGCAAGATTTTAACAATTGGAGCCTCATTTTTAAATCTGAAGCGCTAAAACATTTAGCTGTACTAGAAAACCTATTATATTTTACTGTAGACAATGATGGTATTTTTGAGTATTTAGGAAATACATTCAACGAAATAGGACTAGCAAGTAACAACTTCAATGCTATGAGCTCGCAAAATGGAAGCTTATTTATCGGTACAGAAAATGAGCTCTTTACGTATGATGGCACTCTAAATAACTTGCCAAATAACGAAATATCTAGTCCACAAGAATTATGGCAAAATGCCAACGGTATTATCTATCTCGCTGACAAAAATGCGGGCCTTTTAATGATTGATGGCAATACAGCATCCAGGCTTAGCCCAAAAGGACTTGAAATTGAAGATGTGGCCACTTTAAGTGATGCCGGTAATCAAATCTTGGCTTTGCCATCTGCCTTTAATAATAATAGGCAGCCTTTGAGTAATAATGCTATATTCGCAAAATTTACTGAAAACAGCTGGCAATTATCAAATGAATTTGAAAACCCACCACCCAACTTTCAAGATATTGTCGCTACTAGCTATGATCCTTTTACCAACAACCTGTTCTTAGCAGGATACGATAATTCTCTCATTCAATGGAACCTCGCCAACAATACCTTTTCGGTGCTTGAAAACACACCATTTTCGCAACCTAATCTTCAAGGTAACTTAACGGGCATCTCTGTTGATGCTTTAGGCAGACTTTGGGCAATAGTCTACGGCGTTGACACAAATAACCAATCGGTTTTTTTGCTCGAAGAAGGCAATTGGCGCAGCTTTACTTTTGATGAAAACATCACAAGATTTCCTTTAGATATTGTAGCCGACGATTTTGGCAACCAATGGATCAGACTGACTAGCGGCTTGTTGGTTATGGATGGAAACGGAGATTATGTGATTTTAAACGCAGGAAGTACAGTAAATGCGTTGCCTGATTCAGAAGTACTTTCCATTGCCAATGACAAAGAAAGTAGAATTTGGGTGGGCACAGCACGGGGGGTAGTTGAATTTTTTACCTCAGACATTGCCACTTTACAAACAGAAAATGCTTCTGCTACGCCAATATATGAAAGTAGGCAATTACTAAGAGAAGAAAGAGTTACGAGCATTTTAGTAGATGGCGGCAACAGAAAATGGCTAGGTACACGCAACGGCCTATGGCTTTTTAATGAATCGGGCACAGAACTGATTGCTTTTTACGATGCACAGAACAGTCCGCTTTTTTCTTCGGCTATTAAAGATGTGGCAATTGATGACGAAAGTGGAGAAGTTTTCATTTTAACCAGCAAAGGCGTGCTTTCTTACAGAAGCGACGCCACTGCCGGGGCTATAGATTTTAATAATGTAAAGGTTTTTCCCAATCCGGTTAGAGAAGATTTTAATGGTTTGATCAGTATAAACGGTTTAGCCAGTAATGCTTCAGTAAAAATTACCGATGTTAATGGCAAATTGATTTGGGATACCTTTGCCAACGGTGGCACCGCCACTTGGGATGCAAGGAATTACAATGGAGAAAAAGCCAAAACAGGTATTTATTTGATTTATACTGCTTCTGAAGATGGAAGTACAGCTTACCAAGGGAAGATTGCGGTGATTGAATGATAATTTGAAATTAGCATTGTAATGCTCTACAACCTCGGCTTGTGGCGCAAGATCCACTTATAAACTTCAATGAGATGTGAACCAAGGTGGCCCCGCCACAGGCCTTGGCAATGATAATTAAAAAAATGCAAGTAGTTAGCTTATTCCTTCAAAGTTAGCTGAACCATATCTATACGGGCATCTTCCATGGATTTTATAGTAATCATTAAATGGTCTGCGTCAATTTGATCTCCAGTTTTGGGAATATCACCATTTAGGTATAAAATGTATCCACCTAGTGTATCGTAATCGCCCTCGGGAATATTCCAGTTATATTCTTGATTTAGACGATCAACTTCGTTACGGGCATTGAGGAGGTAGTTCCAATTGTCTATGCGTTTTACTTTGTATTCTTCAAAATCGTCATACTCATCCTCAATTTCCCCAAAAATTTCTTCTATGATATCTTCAATGGTTACGATTCCTGAAGTTCCACCAAACTCGTCTACTACCAAGGCAATGCTTTTCCTTTCACTAATGAACCGCACCATTAATTCATTGGCCAACATGGTTTCGGGCACTATAATGATATCGGTCATGATACTACCAATATCGTTTGGCTTCTTAAAAAGGTCTAAATGGTGGCAGTAGCCCACTACATTATCGATAGATTTTTTGTAGACAGGGATTTTGGAATGGCCACTTGCTGTAAAAGCATCTGAAAGTTCTTCGATGCTATCTTCATACTCTATAGCAATAATTTCTTTTCTAGGTACTAGGCAGTCCCTTACCCGCACTTTTTTAAATTCTAGAGCATTGCTAAAAATCTCTTTGTCTACCTCAGGGTTTTCGTCGCTTTCGCCTTGGCTACCCATCATTACATTATTCACCCTTTCTATGTACACGTTTAAATCAGTAAGTCCAAAAGCTGGTTTTACTTGCTTTTGCTCCATCTTAAACATCTTACTGATCAACATGGTAGAAATCCAATTAACCACAAATACAAAAGGAAAAAACAGCCAATAAATGAGATTCATCGGAATGGCTGCTGCCGTTAAAAAATTATCAGGATTGATCAGCGATAAGCTTTTAGGAAGAAACTCCGCCGTTGCCAAAACCAAAAGCGTAGAAAGTATGATTTGCGAAGTAAGGACCAATGTCAAAATTGTATTTTCGCTCGCAGTATCGAACCATTGAGAAAGGGTAACCTCTAGCGTTGGCTCCAAAATTAGGGCAAAAAAATAGCCGTAAACTACCAAAGCAATGGTATTGCCCAAAAGTGTAGTAGAGATAAAATAGGTAGGCTTATCTAGAAAACGCGCTATAATCCTGCTAGTAACTGTATTCTTTTTTCTAATCAGTTCGAGGTGTAGCCGATTTGCAGAAACAAAAGCAATCTCTATCGCTGAAAAAAATCCCGAAAATATGAGTGATATTATTACTATAGTGATATTTAAATCCATCCGCAGGTGCTGTAGACCTTGTAACTATTTAAATGATTTTAATAAATTTAAACAAAGAATTGATTAATCTTTCAATAAGTTTTTTCTTTTCAATATGGCTTCGGTAAACCTAATGTCGTTTTCGTTCCTAAAGATCTTATCTGGCAAGTAAATAAACTGTACCTTAGACATGAACAAAAGAAAATGGTCCTTACCTTTTTTTACTTTTTTAATAGCATCCCAATTTACAGGCATTCCTCGTTTGCTGTCGAGTTTTATCATTACGTACCTACTGTCTATTTCATAAGAAAGCCTTTCGAAAAGAATTTTATTCTGCTCTAGCTGAGTAACACCTGCAAATTGTATCAACCAAAAAAGAATATACAAAACAATAAGTGTAATACTGATTCCAATACTCCAACCTAAGGCGCCTTCTACAAACAATGGCACCAGCATAATGGCAACTGGTACAAACCAAACCCACCAAAATTCTAAGAGCACGCTTTTGAGCGCGATTGAAATATATGTTTTATTGTCTAGTTGATATTTTTTCGTTTTAACTGTCATCGCTTCTTATATTATGTACACCAACAATTATAAAGAACTGAAATTGAAACTTATGCCGTGAAATTTAGATGGCAAAACTAATACCTGTAGGCCAATTTATTCATTTTTTACACCAATAAGCTCGGGTATTTATTCAAGCTCTAGTAAATACGTCTCGAGTAAATTACTGAAATTAGTAAACGACTGATTTTACTTTATGTAGCATCAAAATACCCTTAACACTCTAAACAGCTTTTAGACTCATATCTAAACTTGGGGCTGAGTGCGTTAAAGCACCAACCGAAATATAATCGACGCCCGTTTCAGCTATAGACCTTATGCTTTCTTCTGTAATACCGCCTGAAGCCTCTGTCTTATATCTTCCACCTATTATTTTTAAAGCTTCTCTTATAGTTTTAGGAGGCATGTTATCTAACATAACGATATCCACTTTACCTGTTTTTACCACTTGTTCTACTTCTTCTAGGGTTCTGGTTTCTATTTCAATTTTTAGGTTTAGATTGTTTTTTTTCAGGTAATCTACTGTAGCATTTATGGCGGCCTCTATACCACCTGCAAAGTCTATATGATTGTCTTTGAGCATAACCATATCAAATAGACCGAAGCGATGATTGGTGCCTCCACCGATTTTTACCGCCCACTTTTCTGCTATCCTAAAGTTGGGTGTTGTTTTTCGAGTATCTAATAGTTGGGCTTTTGTGCCTTCTATCAAAGATTTTAGATGCGTAGTATAAGTGGCGATACCACTCATACGCTGCATGCAGTTCAGCAACAACCTTTCTGCACCTAAAATATCTCTTGCTTTTCCTGAGACCTCAAAAGCCACATCTCCTTTTTGTACCTCGGCACCATCCTCAATAAATAGATTTATTTTTAATTGAGGATTAAAGTAGTGCAAAATATGCTTGGCCATTTCAACACCTGCTATAATGCCGTGGGCTTTTATGCGTAACTCCGCATTATTTTGAGCACTTTCAGGAATGGCGGCCAAAGAAGAGTGATCTCCATTTCTGATGTCTTCCTGAACAGCAGCTTTTATAAATTCTTTTATACTCTCTTGTGATAAATAATTATGCATATTGCTAGAATTGCTAAATAGCAAAAATAAAAAAAGGCACCGAATTGGCGCCTTCTAAATATATATTTGGATAATCTCTAATGTTCAACAATGTCTATCATATCGATTCTGTACTGCCCATCTGTCTCTTTAATGAGCAAATGTACTCTATACTGCCCACGCTGCGTTTTGTAGGTACCAATTGCAAAACGTAAACCACCGCGCGAAGTAGTCTGATGATCGAACTCAAAACTTTGAACGGGATTTTTATCAAAAAAATCTTTTAAGATGATTTCGGCCTGTGCTCTGTCAAAATTGTTTTTTTGATCGATTAGGTTCAGTTCTATCGGCTCATTAAGTTGCGCAACCAATTTTGGAGCGTCTCCACTTTTTAAGGCATCACGAGCACTGGCCATCACTTGTTCTTGTGCTTTTATTGAAAAGCTAATCAAAAAAATATTAAAAAATATTATGATGCGTTTCATCAGCTTGTTTTTTAACCTTTTCATAATAAGTTATGTAGTAGAGGCTCGACACATATAATGCCAAAGCACTGATTATATTTTTCATTTATAGAATAGTCTTTTAAAAAGCGATTTATATCTCTCAACGTTCAAAAATACCAAACTTACAGTATTGCTTACAGTATTGATTGTGCCCAAAAATCTTAAGCTAGACTATTCTTATCTGAAAGTATCCAAATGCCTTTTCTTACATCAAAAACAAGAAAATCAATTTATATTACCCTGCATGATGTGTTCTTACTCAGAGCATTTATTTAAATTGCCAATGACTAAAATACATAGCTAGCCAATATTTATTGCAAGCCGCTATATCTACCTATGAATTTACGGAAGAATTAAAAATTTTAAAAGGATCGTGAAAGCTCCCTAAGCACCTTTAATGCACGATCGGCTTTGTTTAAGTCTACAAAAATATGGTCGTGATGGTACCCTGCCATTACATTACAACTAATATCTTTCTTGGCCAAGGCATTAGCAAACGCGGCTGTAAAGCCCACTGCTTGTAATGAAGAGTGTACTTCTAGTGTGATCCAAGCGGCCGTAAAATAATAAGAAAGTTTTAAGCTATCTGCCGTTGCTTTATCGATTACTAAAGTGTTTCCCTCTTTTTCCCTAAAAAAACCAATAACATTTTCTAAAGGAATTTTCGAGATATCTTTGACCGAAACAAAAACATAAACTCCCTCATTTAGTATTGGCGTTAGTTGCTTTAATATTTCGCTCAGTTTTTCTTTCCTCTCCATTATAAATTATTTTCCATTTGGCATTTCATAATTTTCAGATGATATGCTACAGAAAACAAAAAAATCAGGCTTTAATGCCTGATTCCACATTCTTTACAGAGTTTTTGCTTGCCTACAGGCCTTTTTTTTGGAGGCTTTTTATGACCAAAGTACAAAGGATCGGTATACCTAGGATCCATTTTCATTGCGGCCTCTTTTCTTAATTGCCTTTTGCTTTTGGGCTTAAAATTTCTAGTAGTTTTATTGTTAAAATCTAACTTCTTTTTTGCTGCCGCAGCAGAAGGATTGTTGTACCTCGTATTAGCGTAGCCCTGATTTACATTTTTAGAACAGGCTCCCAATTGCCAAGCCAATAAAAAAAACAATACAGCTTTAATCAATCTAGATAAATTCATAGGATGATTGGTTTACATTGTTCGAAAAAAATTGGTGAAAATCAATTTGTGGAAACTAGTTTATAAGTGGACCCACAAGTTACTCGGTAGATTTCTCCAATATAAAAATCCGTTATTTTAATAAAATATACCAACAACTATGCCTTGGTGAGGCAAAGCATTGCTTTCACTCAATACAGTTTAATTTTCGCCCAATAGTTCCTCAAGATAATCGTAAGCCCTTCTTAAGTGCGGAATTACGATAGTGCCTCCCACTAGGGTAGACAGTGAAAGACCCTCTAATATTTCCTCTTTGCTCAAACCCGTTTCTACACATTTCTCTAAATGGTATTTTACACAATCGTCGCAGCGGAGCACAAGCGAACAGGTAAGCCCGATCAGTTCTTTGGTTCGCGCATCAAGTCGGTTTTCTTTAAATGCCATGGCATCTAAGCTGAAAATCCTCTTTATTACCTTATCATCTGCCCCGATGAGTTTTTCGTTCATCTTGCTCCTAAAGTTTCTAAACTCCTCAATTTTGTCCATCTATTAAAAATAAAAGTGAAAAATACAGTTTAAATAGCAGGTTTTGACTTAGGCCTACTTCGCATTTTCAAAAATAGTTATGATCAGGGATTTTCTTTCCATACTTTTTCCGGCTTCTTGCGTGAGCTGCAACGATAACATTACCAACACAGAAAAGCTAGTTTGCACAGCATGTAGAGCACAATTGCCTATTACCGACCATTATCTTTATCTAGAAAACGACTTTAAAAAAAAGTTTTATGGTAAACTCCCTGTAGTACAAGCTTTTGCATATTTAAAATATGTAAAACCAAGCATAGTGCAAAAATTGTTGCATCAACTCAAATACCGCGGCGTTGAAGAAATAAGCAGTATGATGGGTTATTGGCACGCTACACAATTACAACAATGCCCTTATTTTGAAAAGCCCGAGCTATTGGTCATTGTCCCTTTACACAAATCAAAACTTAAAAAAAGAGGTTACAACCAAGTTAAAGGCTATGCTTCTGCCCTTTCTAAGACCTTGTCTATACCGTTTAGCGATGATGCACTTAAGCGCAATGCCAACACCAATACACAAACCAAAAAAAGTAGGTACGACAGGTGGCAAAATGTAAATGAGATATTTGAGGTTAACAATGCAGAAATCGTTAAAGACAAACACATTTTTTTAGCTGATGATGTAGTGACCACGGGAGCTACTTTAGAGGCTT
>CAKZMZ010000265.1 GCA_937129345.1 uncultured Thalassovita sp.
TCTTTGCCTTTTCAAAATTTTTAAAAAAATTTCCCTCCAACTTGTACCTTTTTCTCGCTGCTGAATTATGAAGGCAAACACTCAAGAGAAAAACTCTTAAATACTAAAAGAGAAAGGCGCCATTTCTTGAGGCAAAGTTTCTGATTTCTTAATACCAAGAACTAAAAACTACGAAAGATGGCAGCAAAAAAAGAAACCAACAGGCAAAAAATGATTGGCATGATGTACATAGTACTCACGGCCATGCTGGCGCTGCAAGTGTCCAATACCGTATTGGATAAATTTGTTCTGATAGACGAAGGCCTGCAGAAAACCGCCGAATCCACTAGGGCAGACAACCTAAAAACCGTGCGTAACATCAAACGCTCGGTAGAAGATAGAGGCAACCGAGAAAACGATATGCAACACTATCGCAAAGCACAGGAAGTGATTGAAAAGGGCAATGAAGTTTTGGATTTGCTGAAAAATACAAGAGAGCGCATCATTGAGCTTTCAGGCGGATACGACAAAAAACAGCAATATGCCAATATTGAAGAAGAAAACGAAGTGATGGCATACATGCTTGGTTCAGAGTCTAAGCAAGATGGGGCGGCCTATCAAATACAAAATACGCTGGTTACTTACGTAGAATACATCAACAAGGTAGACAGTATCGTAAAAGTGGCTCCCATAGCGCTAAATGCGTGGGAAATTGAACAATTTAAAAAGAACGAAGACCAAAACAATAAAGATTTTGCCCACATCAATTTTGAGGAAACGCCCATGATAGCCGCTTTGGCAGTTTTGAGCCAATTTGAAAACGATGTACTGAGAGCGGAAGCAGAAGTCTTAAAATCTTTGGCGCAGAAAGTAGGTGCTGAAGATATTCCTTTTGATCAAGTAGAGGCCTTTGTAAGCCCTGAGTCTAGAGTAGTGCCGGCAGGTACGCCCTACAAAGCTAAGGTAATGTTGGTGGCCAGTTCATCGGCGGCTAAGCCGGAGATGGAAGCCAACGTGGGCAAAATTGAAGTAGCAGAAGATGGCAAAGGCTTTCTGGAATTTACGGCCAACGCCAATAATTTTGATGCAGAGGGCAAAGCACTGAGAAAGTGGAATGGCAAAATTTCAATCAATACGCCTCAAGGTTTACAAACTTTTGATATTGAGGAAGAATACATTGTACAGAAACCCACCTTACAATTTATATCGGCAGCCATACAAACACTTTATTACGATGCGGGCAATACCATACAAGTAGCTGCGCCTGAGTTGGGCATTCATTTTAATCCCGAGTTTAAAATTGCCGGAGGTACTTTGCAAAAGGAAAACAACAAGGGTAAAATTACCATTGTACCCAATGCCAAACGAGTTGCCCTTACAGTTAAGAACAATGGCGCTTTGATCGGCAAGCAAGATTTTAGGGTTAAGCCTATTCCCAAACCTGAAATAAAGATATTGAGCGGTAGGAACGAAATCGATCAGTTGAGAGGGGGTAGGGTGCCATCTAGCTTAAGGGCCATGGCCGTGCCGGATCAAGATTTCTTGGAGACCAACCCTAAAGATGCACGCTACAAAGTGACCGATTGGGAGATAATGCTGGTACGCAACAATACAGCTATAGAAACGCTAAGGGCAAAAGACGAAACCATTAACCTGAGTTCTATTAGGCAAAAAGCTAAGAAGGGCGATAGATTGGTAATCCAAGTAAAAGACGTAAAACGTAAAAATTATTTAGACCAAATTGTAGCGGTTCCGGTCGGGTTACAGATTTTTCAATATCCGATCAACCAATGATCTTTTCTGAAATCTCTAAGTGACTAACTTTAATACAGTTTATTAAAATCAATAATCCTTAGAAAAAATGTATGCAGCAAGTAGAATAAATAATCAGTTAGTCGGCAATGTTTTTCCTGTAAACGCAATGTGGAAAAATACTTGTCAGTGGTTTAACTGGGCACTTTCAATACGTTTAGAAAATAAAGTATCTTCAAAATTAAAAATTAACTTAACTGAGGAGGCGAGCGCGCTCCAAAACAGGAGTTGGACAGCAAGTGGACATCATAAATCTAGGCAAGACATCTTAAAAGAGATGGAAATCGTAAAGAGTGCTCAACGCAATCCTAAGAATTTTGCCAAGATTTATGAGCGCTACTTCGAGAGTATCTTCATTTATATTAACCGAAGGGTGGGCGATGAAGAAGTAACCGCAGATATTTGCTCAAATGTTTTTTTCAAATGTTTGAACAATCTTTCTAAATACCGCTTTCATGGTTTGCCTTTTTCTGCTTGGTTGTTTAAAATAGCTATAAACGAGGTCAATCTTTATTTTAGGAAGGAAAAAAACAAAGAAAGACTGGTAAGTCTAAAACACGAACACCTAGAGTTGTTGATAGAAGAAATGGAGATTGGCATTAGTGAGGGAGAAAACCGAAAAAGGCTACTTGTAAAGTTACTCGAGGCACTATCTCCCGAAGAGATCGTTTTTTTAGAGTTAAGGTTTTTTGAAGGTAGAAGCTTTAAAGAAATGGCCTACATTCTTGGGCTTACAGAGGTAAACGCCAAAATAAAAACCTACCGGATCATAGATAAAATGAAAAAACACCTTTATTCTTTAAAAGGAAGCTAAAGAATGGCAAAAATCAGAGTTGAAATTGATAGAGAAGACCCACCTGTAGAAAGGATCAGAACGTATAAAAATTACAAGCGTTTTGTGAGCGAGTACCATCGTTTTCATTCCCAAAGGGGTCTGAGC
>CAKZMZ010000266.1 GCA_937129345.1 uncultured Thalassovita sp.
GCTTCGGATTTATTACTCCAGATGAGGGTAATAAAGATGTTTTTGTACATATCAATAGTTTGCTTGATGACATCCGTGAGGGAGATAAAGTAAGTTACGATGTAGAGGAAGGCCCTAAAGGATTAAATGCAAAGAATGTTAAAGTGGTTTATTGATTGCTTCTAAGATATTTGTATGTTTACGCCCGTCTCGTTAGACGGGCTTTTTTTATGCAAAATCTTAAAAATCCATAAAGATTGTCCAAGGTTAAGCATTGAAATGCCTCTTTGTCTCAAGTGATAATTTAAAACAGTTCGCTCAATTGCCTACGCTTGAACAAAAGTATATCTTAATTAAATCTTAAATTTATTACCTGAGTAGTTACTCAAATACCTTTTTCAGGCTATTTACAACATATTGGGGCTTTACGCCCAATTGCTCAAACACAGTTTGCTTTCGGTTTACCCAAATCGTTCTAAATCCAAAATTTGCAGCACCCGCAATATCCCAAGCATTGGACGAAAAGAAAGTGACCTCATCGGGCAAGCAACCAAAGTGTTGTATGATCATTTGATAATAGGCTGGAGAAGGTTTGAAAACCTGTGCATCATCTGCAGAGATGATATGGGATAGATACTGCATGATTCCTGTAGCCTCAGCACTTTTTTCTAATAAGGCCCTAGTTCCATTAGAGGCAATCGCTATTTGGTTTTCCTGTTCATATAATTTTTGTATAAGTAAGAGCACATCTTTAAATAAAGTTGGCGAATAAAAAATCCTTAATAATAATTTCCGAGTGTTTGCATCTTCAATTTGATGGTGTGCCAACGCGTAATCTAGTGCCTTTTCAGTCACTTCATCAAAATTGACCCAAGTACCCATAAGGCTCCTTAGCCAAGTGTATTCTAACTGTTTTTGCCTCCAAAGCGCTTGTACACTTTCACTTTTATCACCTAGTGCACTTCTTATTTCAAAAGTATCAGAAGCCACCTTAAATAAAGTCCCATAAGCATCAAAAATACAGATTTGGGTGAGCATAATATTGAAAAGTTCGATAAGAAAATGATTCTGCTTTTTGCTGTTAGCTTTTTTATAATGGGCGCTGGTTTTAACTACTAAAATACACGAGCTAAATACCAATAGCTACTAAATTAGATTCATTCTAATTTAGAACAATTCCTAATAGCATGCTAGGATAAATATTAAATTTATAATAATTTAAATGCACTATGCACTTTTTTTAAAATCTCATTTTTTAAAAGCATAGTTAAATATGAATTTGAAATTTTAACTTAAACTACATTTCTAGAATGGAAGTAAAAATCACGGTAAATGGTAAATCTGAGACCAGAACCATTGAGGACCGCATGCTTCTCGCACAATTTCTCAGAGAAGAACTAAATCTTACTGGCACGCATATAGGCTGCGATACAAGTGGCTGTGGTGCATGCACAGTACTGTTAGATGGCAAGGCGGTAAAATCCTGCACCTTACTAGCAGCCCAAGCCGACGGCTGCGAGGTCACCACCATTGAAGGTATGAGTAAAAACGGCGAATTGCATCCGCTACAAGAGGGCTTTAAAGAAGAACACGGCCTACAATGTGGCTTTTGCACGCCGGGAATGATCATGGTAGCTGCCGATTTATTATCGAAGAACAGCAGCCCAACTGAAACCGAAATCCGCGAAGCGCTTGAGGGTAATTTCTGTAGATGTACAGGTTATCATAACATTGTACGCTCAATTAAGTACGCAGCTGAAAAAATGAATGGTGTTACTGCTTAAAATCTAAAAACATATGACTTATATAGGAAAATCTGTAAAAAGAGTTGAAGACAAACGATTTATTACAGGCAAGGGTAAATACACAGATGATATTGTACTCCCTTATATGACGCACGCTTGCATAGTAAGAAGTCCCTATGCCCATTGCGAAATAAAATCAATCGATAAAAGTGCTGCAGAAAGCATGCCCGGTGTGGTAGCCGTCTTTACAGGCGAGGATGTAGCAGAAGTAAATGGTGTGCCTTGTGGCTGGCAAGTTAATTTTAAAAACGGCGATACCATGAAGGAACCCAAACATCCTTTACTGGTTAAAGACAGAGCATTGCATGCCGGCGATGGTGTGGCAATCGTTATTGCAGAAACCTACGCGCAGGCCAAAGATGCTGCCGATGCTTTGCATGTTGAATACGATGTGCTTGACTCAGTGACCAATCCGGCAGATGCACTTAAAGACGGTGCACCTTTGGTACATCCCGATGCACCAAGCAACATAGCTT
>CAKZMZ010000267.1 GCA_937129345.1 uncultured Thalassovita sp.
AGAAGGCTTAATAGTTACCTTCACTGGACGAGGGTTCGAATCCCTCCGGCTCCACCAATTAAAAAAAGTGCCCTGAGAGTTTCTCAGGGCACTTTTTTTTATAAATTTTAGAATAGAAAAGTAAGAAAAAGCTGCTAATGCTTGACCAAAACTCTTTTCGATTAGGATAGAATTATAACCTCAAGATTGCTCTATATTTTGGTTACTATCAGTAGTATTCTTAAACGATTCTTCTAAGGAATTCAGCCAACTATTAAACCTAGGACATTTAGCTCTTATATTTTCTAGCCCGATAGCTTCTGCTAGATAATTACCATAAACAATTTTATCATAACCTAAAACAATTCTGCCTAATCTATGAGATGGTGAGGTTTCTTTATTGTCATTTATCATTTCTGGGTTAGGGTATTCCTCTAGTATTGCCTTTAACTCATTTATGCCTACTAGTTCGTTAGGAGGAATCTGCTCTTGGAATGTCTTTACATTATTAAACAAAAGCCCTTCAAACTCATGCAACTGGACATTTGGAATAAAGCGATATCTTAATTCATCTTCAATATCTTCTTTCATTCCGTCCTCTATTAGTTTAACTCTAGCATTTTTGTCAGTTAGTTTTTGGGCTTCTTCCCAATTAGGAAACCCATGATTACTATTCAGGCCATAGTAGTCTATGAAAGTGGTTACATATACTTCCCGTTCATTATTGAGATGCAGCGAAATTTGTTTTTTTAATTCCTCCCATTTAACAATCCCACCCATGGTCTTCTTAATCAAAGGAGATTGAATATAGATATGCTTCTTAATAAAGTAAGGACTCAGTATGGTACTACAAAACTCTTTTTCTGTCTCCCCTTCGCAAATAATAATGACCCTGTTCATCTACTAAAAATTTGGCTGTCCTTCTGTAATTATATTTCTTTTCCACAAATCATCTACCGTATATTCTTCAAGCCATTTTTCTAGACTTTCATTTTCAAGGCGTTTGAATTTAGAACAACCATCTATCTGATCTACAGTAATAATTGAATCAGGAGCAAAGTGGCTTATCAAATCTGTAGATTGGGTGGCGATTATAACCTGACAACCTTTTGTAGAAACAGACCTTACCATTCCAGCCAGTTTAGCAATCGCAGAAGGATGAAGTCCAAGCTCAGGTTCATCGATAATAATGGTATCTGGAAGTTTAGGCTGTAAAAAAAGCACTGATAAGGCAATGAACCTTATAGTACCATCTGAGAGGTCATTTACTCCATAAATAACATCACTGAATTTATCTTTCCATAATAATCTTAAGTACCCTTCATCATTAGGTAAAAATTCAAAGTCAGAAAAATAAGGAGCTATTGATTGAATAGTTTTTATGATACGATTGTAAACTATCTTATGGTTTTCACTTATCTGATATAAAAAAGCAGACAAATTTGAGCCATCACTGTACAAATAAAAAACGTCATTTTTTACATGACTCAGCTTGGTGAACGGAGATTTACTACTAGTATCGTGAAAATGATATTTCCTGAAACCATTTAGATACTTAATTATATATTTCGCCCTAATATTATCTGTAAGCTTTACCCTTGCCTCTTTATCTGATGAACTGATATTTACGCCATTATCTTGATTGTGCATTAAACGCTCATCTGTTAAAACAAACCCATCAACTCCTAATTTTAAAACAGCAGAATAACCATTTTTACCATCTTCAAACTCTGTTCTAAAAGATATCTCTTCAGTAACCTTTTGGCCTTTATGCAAAATCTTATTTTCGCCTCCTGTAAGTGCTATATATTCGTTTATATTTCTATTATAGAGCCTATTTAAAAAATCAAAGAATGAGATGAAATTACTTTTTCCACTACCATTAGCACCTATCAAAATATTAATTGGCTCAAGTTCAATTTTTTCTTTGTAGATTGATTTATAACCTGAAATCTCTATATAATCCATACTTTAAAGTGAAATTCAGAGAAAATTAAAACACAATTTATGTTTTCTCTAAGATACATAAAAGCATTTCTAAAACAATCAGAGAAAAGACAGCTTATAATTCAAAAAATTTATAATCATCAGCAAGGATACCTTAAAAAATGTGATGATTTTAATTTATTATGCTTTACTATAGTTTGACCAGTAAAAATAAAAAAACAGCTTACACCCTGATTATCAGAAGTATAAGCTGTTTTAAATGTAATCCCTCCGGCTCCACAACTACCCTACACAAAAGCCCCTGAGTGTGCCTCAGGGGCTTTTTTAGTGGGTTTCCTTAACTAATAGCTTATTCTATAATAATTTTCTGCTGGTACAGCATCTCACCTTTTAGAATATTCACCAAATATAAACCTTTGGCCATTCCTTTAGCTTTCCAACTAAGTTGATGAACTCCTGCTGCCATATCTTCATTTGCTAATAGACTTACTTCTTTACCATTTAGGCCGTGTACACTTACTTTTACTTTAGCATCACTAGCCAATTTAAAGTTAATATTAAAGATATCTGATGACGGATTAGGATAAATAGAGATGCCGCTTCTAAAAGCATCTACTACGGTTTTATTTTCAGATACTTCTCTTAATTCTAGTAGTGTAGGTGGTGGCAGTAGGGTTTCAGATACTTCTCTTAATTCTGGTAATGCAGGAGGTGGCGGTGGAGTGGCAGTCAATCCTTTCTTTAAGAAAATCTCAACAGCACCTCCTTTAGCCAAATCGCCATAAAGTGCAGTAGCATATTTGCCCTTTAATACATTGATACTTTTAATGCTTTTAGGGTCTATGCTTTCAAACTCGTCTTTGGTTATAGCTTCTCCATCCAATACATAGTAGATATCATCGCTGCCTTTTAATTCAGTTTTTTGCTTAGCATGTACTTGATTAACATTGCCTTTTAACTTAATCAGCACTACACCATTTGCTGCTTTAGGACCATAAATTTTTACGGCAGAAGCATCTTTTAAAACTTTTACAGACTCTATATTATTAGGATCAATTTCTTTTAATTCTCTATGTTCTACTCTTTTGCCATCTATAAAATAAATAGGATTGGCTTTTACTTTTTTGTTTGAATCCGTATTAGCTTTACCCTCTATTCTTACCACACGAATTCTAGAACTATCGGCCATCATATTTTTTCCGCTGTTTGGAAATGTTATGGATACCTCATCAAGTTCTATTTCTTCTAATATCTCTGTTTCATCATTTAAATCTCCGAGCACTCTTTCTTCCAATATCATTGGTTTTTCACTACCATCAATTTGTATTACTCGTATGCTTTCAGCCTTGTATTCTTTGCCCGCCATTGATTTTTCATCGGTAATAAAGGTAGCACCATCTTTAGTTTCAAATACATATTCTATTTTTTTACCTTCTTCATTTGTAGAATCACTTTGAGGCTTGGTCTCGTAAATAGTAACCCTCTTAAAGGTAAAGTCACCCGTAGTTACAAAGCTAGCCTTTGTAAAAGAGGCTTCTTTTTCTTGCGCATTACCTGACCCTATAAAGGTGATTGAAACCACCGCAAGTACAAACATATATGCTATAAAGCCACCAGTTAGGTTTTTTACACTAAAATGTGGTCTATTTTGTTTTTTGTTTACTTTACTCATAATTCTATTAATTCTAAAAATGACACTATTTTTTTTACCAGTAGCGGCCAAAACTCCTTGACCAACGGGTACTTTTTTAGCAGTTGTATACATTGTTAAACTAGCTAAGGCATAGATATATGTTTTATGATTGCCCACAGCCTTAATTGCCATATCATCGCAGCAATATTCCCTTTCTTCATTAATAAGGTTACTAACCCACCATACAAAAGGGTTAAAGAACATCATTATCTCAACCATTGCCTGTAAAATACTTACCAAGTAATCATATCGCTTAATGTGAGCCAACTCATGCGCCAAGATGCTTTCTATTTCATCAGGAGGTAAGAGGTTAATTACTGAAAGCGGCATAATAATAACTGGTTTTAACCAACCTGTAATAGAAGGCACAGCTACCTTACTAGATATAACAAAACGTATTTTCTGATGTATGCCCATGCTAATGGCCATTTCGTTCATACGATCTCGCCAATATTCGGGAATTTTGTGATGAGACTTTTTAAGTTTTTCTACCAGTAATAAGCCACCTGCAAAACGAAAAGAAAGTAGTACAATACCTAATAACCAAACGGCGCTAATAATCAAATGATTATCCCTTGAAAACGTAACCATAGTCTCTATACTAGAAGAAATAAGATTAAAATAATCTTTCTCTTTAGAGTACTGCTTAACGGTAAGCACGAAATTGCTCGTTTGGTTAGCTTCGAGAGTTGCTCGTGCTACAGGTTCTGTTTGTTGGTATGCATAATAAAAGCTTGCACCAAACAGTACACACTGTAATAATAAAGCACTAGTGGCTGCCAAGTAGCGTTTATGCGCACTAGCGCTACTCAACAGCTTAAGTACCAAGGCAAGTAAAACCGATATAAGCAAACCTTGCCACAAACTATGTAGTAGCGCCTCACTTAGAGCGGTTGTAATTAAATTAATTTGACACATCGGATTCATTATCTTTATCTAGTTTTTTTAAAATTTCCTGAATTTCTTTTATTTCATCAGGAGATGCCTTTTTTCTCCCCAGAGCTTGTAACATTAAGCTAGAGGCCGATCCTTTAAATACCTTATCGATAAATCTGTCTAACAATGCATTTTGTGTATCATCTTCGCTTACCTCTGCATGGTATATGTGGGTCTTCCCACTTTTGGTACGACTTACCAATCCTTTATCAAACATAATCTGCATATGCTTAAGGGTAGTTGTATAACCTACTTCTTTCTCTTGATTTGCATTGAGTTTATCATTTACTTCTCTAACAGTACAGGCTCCCTGTGCCCATAATATTTGAAGTATCTCAAGTTCTGAATCAGTTGGTTTTGATTGCTTTGACATTTTCTACGAATTGTTTCGTAGCAAACATAAAATCCTTTCTCCAAACAATCAAATTTATTACGAAATTTTTCGTACTTTAATTCTAAAATACCCGTGTTTAGCTTTTTAGCAATAACCATTTCATGTACAAAGGGAAAAATTTGTAACCAATCTAATATGTAAGGTATCAATCTTTTTGTTGAGCCATCTTTTCTAAAATATTAGTAAACTGCTCCTCTTCCTCTATTACTAATTCACCTTTTGAGTTCATCTTATAAGGGATACCTCCTTCTATTAAAAGAATTTTGCCTTTAGCATCGAGAAAAAGATTTTTAGGGAATGAATTAATTCCTAAGCTCTTTATGTAATCGTTGGCATCCACAAGATGTAGAAAATCGAACCTTTTTCTATTCAAAAAAATCTGAACCCTTTCTGCAGGTTCAAAAGTAATCGCAATAAAATTTATTTTATCTTTAAATCTCTCTGCCATTTTATTCAATACAGGCATCTCTTCTATGCAAGGTGCGCAGCCTGTAAACCAAAAATTGATAAGTGTTGGTTTACCTTTAAAGTCGTTAAAAGTGTGTAATGTTTCATCTAGATTGCTTAGGTTAAAAAATGGCAATTAATTACCTACCGAGAGTATGGGAGCTTCTTTTTTTTGATTTTTAGCATCGGTAATATCAAACTTTACTTTAAAAATTATAGAATCTTCTATTATTATTTTTTCCTCTTCTGTTACAGTAACATAAGTTGTTTTACCCAAGGCCTTGGTTGCTTTTTCTCGTAAACCCGATTTAATCTCATCTATTTCAGAGGCCATCAACCTATTTTTGCCGTCTGTTGTATAATATTCATTTTGAGCTAAACAATTTATTGCATAGCAGCATAACAATAAGCATATTAATTTTTTCATCTGATAAAGATTAAGTTTCGATATGTTTACAAGTATCAGCAAGTAAAAGCATTTTAATCGTCTTTTTCTTTGAGACCCTCAAGGTTACAATAATAAATTTACGTATTACCACAAGAAGCCGCAAGACAACCTAAAAATAATGATTTGTTCCCAGACATAAAGCTCACATCACCAAAGCATTAACATTAAGCTACTGGTATATGTAAGTTCTATCAAGAATTTTAAGATAAATTTCCCTGAGGACTTGACCAAGACTATAATGTTAACAGTTATTACCTGATGGTCAGTGTGATCAACAACTTTTGATAATTGTATGATTTAGTAAGATATCAATTGGCGAAATGCAACTGGAGCATCTGAAATGCAAAAAATCAATATAGATAGGTGGCTGCGAAACAAAACCAGTCATTTTAAATGCCTTTCTCTTTTTTCATCTACTAAAAACAATGACGATTCTACATTTTTGGACTGTTAATTTCTGGCCTTTTATTAAAATATAAAAAGTTACCAGCGTTAATTTCCATGACAACAGTATATACATATCTGTTGATTTACATCAAATATGGAACAGGAGAAAAAAAGAAAATCAAGTTCGTGGTATAGACAATTGCATCATTGGAAACTAACCATTGAGCACACCTTAAGTGACCCAGTGAGCCTTAAAAAAGCGGCTAATTGCGGTTACTCTAAGAAAGTTTTAGAAAATGCCAAATCTCTTCATCAAGAAATCGTAGACCTCGACCAATTAAAAAAGGTTGCCTACGGTAGAAAATATGCCGCAACAGATGCATGCAATCAATCAAAAGCAATATTGCATAAAGTTTACATGCGGCACTTAAGCTTAGCCAGAATAATTTTTAAGCACGATAGAGGGACACTTGAAAAATTAAGTGCAAACGGAAAAAGAAAAACAGCTTTAGCAGATTGGCTATCAGATATTAGAAAGTTTTATTTCAGTGCTATTAATGAAGTTGATATAAAAACCGCCTTTAAAAGAAAAGGAATAGATGAGGAAGAGCTAAAAAAAGGTATAGAACTTGCAGAGGAAGTTGAGTCACTAAACCAAACTCAAAAAAAACTTACAGAAGAGGCGATTGATGCTACATTTAATAGAGACGAAAAAATAAACG
>CAKZMZ010000268.1 GCA_937129345.1 uncultured Thalassovita sp.
GGGCGCTCACACTTTTGAACTTGGGTAAGATAGAAGCCTTAGAAGATATAGAAAAAGCCTTAGTACTCAATCCGCACGATGCAGATAATTTTCGGGTTTTGGCAGATATTCAGCATCAGTTGTTTAAGCAGGACAAAAAAGCTTTAATAAATTATTCTGAGGCAATTGTTATGCAGCCGAATGATAAGTTTTTGTACGTAGCACGCTCCAATTTTTTCTTAGATAGGGAAGAATACGAAAAGGCCTTAGAAGATTATGCCACCGTACTCGCTATGGACAGTAGTTTTTCTACCGCTTGGGGCAATTCGGGTTGGATCAATTATTTACAAGGCAATTATAAAGATTGTATCACTTATTCTCAAAAAGCTATTGAAATAGATTCTAATGCCTTTTATGCCATGTACAATTGGGCTTTGGCAGAGCTAAATTTAGGCAACCTAGAAACAGCCAAAGCACTTTATCTCGATTTTAAAGCCAAGGATTTGGCGCAAGATGGGGAGGTAAACAGCGGAGCCATTTCAGATCTTAAAGATATGATCAAGGATCAGCGCCGCCCCCAAGATGCAGCGCTAATCTTGAGAGAAGTTTTTGGGGAGAATGTTGAGATATTATAGCCTTATCCATATTCTTCGTTCGTCTGATAAAACCCAATCACTTTTGACAGATAGGAGTATTTTCGTTTATTTGGTATATTCTACTCATAAAACGAATCCACCAATGAACCAAGCCCTATCGACTACCAAATAACAGAATATTATTTTGAATATTTATTAATTTAAGAAAGATTGAACTGCTGAATGGCCAATATATATAATCCAAAAACAAACAAACCAACACCCAAATAAACGAATCCTAAAATCCACAAATAAACAAAACATAAATGGCCAATATCTAAAAACCAATCTCTAATATCTGCATTTAAAAATCCTCCGCTATATCGTCAATCTTGTTAAATGAAGTAAGAATGCCTTTTATCAATGCAGAACTAAAACCTTGGTGCTCCATTTCATTGATACCTGCAATGGTACAACCTTGAGGCGTGGTTACCTTGTCGATTTCTCGCTCGGGATGCTGCCCTCTTTCGAGTAAAAGCGTAGAGGCCCCCCGAACTGTTTGGGCGGCAATAAGTTGGGCAATCTCCGAATTAAAACCTATTTCAATACCTCCCTGAGAAGCGGCTCTAATGAAACGCATGGCATAGGCAATGCCACAGGCTCCTAATACGGTTGATGCTGCCATGAGGTTTTCTTCAATGTAAACTGTTCTCCCAACCGTGTCAAAAATAGCTTTTACCATTTCTTTTTGTTCCTCTGTGGCATTGTTGGTGGCAATACAAGTCATAGACTCTCGAATGGCAATGGCCGTATTGGGCATGGCCCTGAATAAAGTGACATGACTGCCCACTACACTGGCCATATTTTGTAAACTCACACCAGTTACTACAGAGATCAAGATTTTATTCCCTTGATTAACTACTGTGTTAATTTCTTCAAGAACTGCTCTTATTTGCTTCGGTTTTATGGCTAGCAAAACAATATTTGCATTTTCTACCGCTTTGTGGTTGTCGCTGTGTACTTGAATGCCTTGCTCGGCAAGAGAAGTGAGTTTCTCTGTTTTCCTTCGGGTTACCGTAATGTTTTCTGGTTTTACCAGCTGACTATTGGCAATGCCTTCAGCAATGGAACCGCCTAAATTGCCACCACCAATAATGCTTAGTTTTTTGTCTTCCATCTTTAAAAAAATTATTAAGCCTAGCCCATGAATTAATTGATGGGCTAAAATAGAAAATTGCAAAAGAACACCTCTTTAAAGACAGTTGCTCTAATTGCATAATCTTATATTTTTAAATACTCCCATTAAAAAAAGCACCGAACCTAATTTAAGAACGGTGCTGAATCAGATCACGAATTGACGATGAATAGCAACATCAATCGCTTAAATAAATGTAGAAAATAAATTCTAAAAAAGATATAATTGTTTGATGAATGGTCAATGAATGCGAAGAAATCTTGAATTTCTTTGAAAAGTACCTGTGATGTATTGAAAAATACCTAACGTAAGACCATAAAAAGGCGTTATGTATATAAAGGGTTTAAAGA
>CAKZMZ010000269.1 GCA_937129345.1 uncultured Thalassovita sp.
ATTCAGGTACTGATGTGGCAAGTTACGATTTTCTCACACTCTTGCAACATGTAGTTATTGGTCCAATCGCTGCCTTTTTAACCTTTATAGGCTCTATGGGGAATATACCCTTAGCAGCCCTGCTATTTACAAAAGGTGTTAGCTTTGCCGGGGTAATGGCATTTATTTTTAGTGACTTGGTGGTTTTTCCTGTGTTGAGAATCAACGCTAAATATTATGGATGGAAGATGTCTTTGTTTATCTTATTCCTACTTTTTACTTCGCTGATAGGTACAGCCCTAGGACTACATTATGGCTTTGCAGCTATAGATCTGATACCGGATTTATCGGGAGTCAGGATCACTGAAAAAGAACATTTCAAAATTGATTATACTTTTTGGCTCAATACAGCTATGCTGATCGCTTCGGCCGTATTGGTCTACCTTGGCTTTTTTAAAGGGAAAGAAGTAAAGCATCATAAGGAAATGGCACCGAAAAGTCCACTTTTAGAAAAAACGCTTAAATACCTAGCTTTTTTCTGCTATTTGTGGCTTACTGTAGGCTTGCTATTAAAATTTGCAGTATGATGTAAGCACATACAAAAACGCTCGAAATTTTGCTTTACTGCTAATAAAGCAGCATTTTCTTGTGCCTTTAAATTACCGAACCAAGGGAAAACCGCGAGAGGGAAAAGCGGGCCCATTGTGGGCCTACCTATGTTTCTACTGGAGAAATGAAATAACCTAAAGAAAGGCTAGAATCTGACAATCTGCCTGCTTATGGCACCTTATGAATGGCTGCTTCAAAAGATTTGTATCTGACGAGAAGGCCGAAATTATTTTCTGCAGCTATGCATGCCCACCACAAAAATGTATGTTCATAGATAGACCTATGTTGGTGTACAATACAATTAAATGCTATCGATGCGGAAATGATTTTTTTATTTACCTACAAAAATATCAAATAATTTTGATGGGTAATAAGGGATAAGCGCTTAGTTAAAGGTCTGTAATAAATAGCCCAAAAGAAATGCAGAACCACAAACATTTAAAATGATTGTGTAATGAGTTACGCATTTCAATTAAATATATATATTGCAAAATATTATTTCAATACGATGCAGTTTGGCTCGTATAACCGCATTACCTACCGAAAAACTAATATTCAGAAAATAGCACTTGTTAGATATTGGCAAGTTTTTTTTCTTAAAATCTCTATCTTATTGAAGAAAGAATCACAAGATTATTTAGTGATTTTGCGGCTAATAATTAGCTATTGAACAGGTAAATACTGAAACGATTATGAAAATGAGAAAAAGAAACATCCAGAAACTTTACAAATTAAGCCCATTGCTGTTGGCCTATGTTTTGTTCATTGCTGCTTGCCAACAAGAACCCATAAGCTCTACTAAAACAGCATCTGTAGAAAAAGAGACCTTGGTGGTAGATGTATCCAATCCAATTTCGGAAATACAACCTACCATGTACGGGATATTCTTTGAAGACATCAACTTTGCAGCAGATGGAGGTCTGTATGCTGAGATGATCAAGAACCGTTCTTTTGAGTTTGAGTCTCCTACTATGGGATGGGAACAACCCAATAGCGATCGCCACTCTATGAATGAAAATTCGGGTTTTGCCACTGTCATGAACACAGGAGCAACCGGCGGGAACCAACATTTTTTACATGTAAAGGTAAAAGCAGACAATGCTTACGTACTTGCCAATGAGGGTTTTAGGGGAATGGGTGTAAAAGCCGATGCAGTTTATGAGTTAACTATGCTGACCCGATTGCAGTCTGGCACACCAATGAAACTGAAATGCCAATTAGTTACAGAAGAGGGCAAAGTTTTAGGAGAAACTGCAGTTGAAGTGGGCAATAAAACATGGGAAACCAAAGAGGTTACCATCAATACTACAGGAACGGAACCAAAAGCAAAATTCCAAATCGTTTTTGAAAACCAAGGCGAGATAGACTTGGATATGGTTTCCCTGTTCCCACAAGACACTTGGATGGGCCGCAAAAAAGGACTCAGAAAAGACTTGGTTCAATTACTGGCTGACTTAGACCCCGGTTTTTTAAGGTTTCCCGGTGGTTGTATAGTAGAGGGCAGTGAACTAGAAAAAAGATACCAATGGAAGAAAACGGTAGGTTCCATTATGGACCGCGAGGTGTTGATCAACAGATGGAACACCGAATTTGACCACCGGCCTACCCCTGATTATTTCCAATCTTTTGGCTTAGGGTTTTTCGAGTATTTTCAGCTTTCTGAAGACCTAGGTGCAGAGCCACTCCCTATCTTGAGCTGTGGTATGGCCTGCCAGTTTAATAGTGCCGAACTCGTGCCCATGGACCAACTTGAGCCTTATGTACAAGATGCTCTGGATTTGATTGAATTTGCCAATGGGCCAGTAAACAGCCAATGGGGCAAGCTCAGGGCCGAGATGGGGCATCCTGAACCTTTCAATATGAAATACATAGGTGTTGGAAACGAACAGTGGGGGCCGGAATACATTAAGCGTTACAAAGTTTTTGATAAAGCCATTAAAGAAAAATATCCCGAAATGATCATTGTCTCAGGCTCGGGACCTTTCCCTGATGGAGAGCATTTCGACTACGCCATGGGCGAGCTTAAGGCAATGAACGTTGAAATCATTGACGAACATTATTACAGGAACCCCGAGTGGTTCTTAGAAAATGCAGATAGGTACGATAACTATGATCGCAACGGCCCTAAAATATTTGCTGGGGAATATGCGGCCCAAAGTGTGGCCATTGCATCGCCCGAAAATAAAAACAACTGGGAATGTGCACTTTCAGAAGCGGCTTTTATGACTGGGCTGGAAAGAAATGCAGAAGTAGTGCACTTAACTTCTTACGCACCGCTTATGGCACATGCCGAAGGGTGGCAATGGACGCCAGATTTGATTTGGTTCAATAACCTTGCATCTTATGGAACAGCCAATTATTACGTACAAAAGCTGTATGCCAATAATCCAGGTACACATCTTGTTCCACTCAAGAGCAATGGAGCGGCTTTAACAGGCCAAAAAGGATTATATGCTTCTGCTACTATAGATGTAAATGCCAATGAGCTCATTCTAAAAGTAGTTAATTCAAGCAATAATGTTAAGGCCTTAGATCTAGAACTGCCCGATGGTACAAAAATCGGTAACAAAGTAGAGATGCATGTACTTGCAAACCCAGATTTGGACACTGTTAATTCTTTTGAGACCCCAGAGGCCATAAGTCCAGAAATAAAGGAAGTGGAAATTAATGGTAAGGTCACTGATTTGGCTATCCAACCTCAGTCATTATCTATCATTAGAATAGGACTATTAACTGAAACATGAAATACTTAAAAATCAAGTATAGCAATTGGTTTTTATTATGAGCATTTTTACATAAGTACAAGAAAAGAGCTGCCTTGTTTGATTCGAGGCAAACATTTCGAGGTATTGCTTCTACATAAAAAAATTTGTGGCAATACAATTAAAAATTTTGAAATGAAACTTCAAGTGTATATATTACACTTATAAAAACCTTATCATTCCGGTTAATGTCATGTCTTATACAATAGGATTGGATTTTGGCTCTGATAGCGTAAGAGCTTTGATCGTAAACACACAAAATGGAGAAGAAGTAGGAACTGCAGTATCGTACTATACCCAATGGATGAAAAGTAAATACTGCAACCCTAACAAGAACCGATTCAGACAACATCCACAAGATTATTTAGATGCGCTTACAGCGGTGATCCATGAATCATTAGAACAAGCAGGCGATGCGGTAAGGAAACAAATTGTAGCCATTGGTGTAGATACCACAGGCTCCACGCCTTGCCCGGTAGATGCATCCGGCACACCCCTTGCCATGCTGCCTGCTTTTGGAGAAAACCCCAATGCCATGTTTCACTTATGGAAAGACCATACTGCCATAAAAGAAGCAGCAGAAATCAACGAAGCAAATGCCAAATCTCCAAAAGACTACTTAAAATACGTTGGGGGAATTTATTCTTCAGAATGGTATTGGGCAAAAATACTGCATACTTATCGCATGGATACTTCTGTAAAAGAAGCCGCCCACTCATGGGTAGAACACTGCGATTGGATCCCGTTTTTATTAACTGGTGGGAAAGACGTATCTCAATTAAAAAGAAGTATTTGCGCCTCGGGGCACAAAGCCTTGTGGCATGCAGAGTTTAATGGGGTACCAGCCGATTTTCTCAGCAATCTGGACCCATTGCTTAAAGACTTCAATTACAAATTGTTATCCAATGTTTATCCTGCTGATGAACCCGCCGGTAAACTCAGTACCGAATGGGCAGAAAAATTAAAGCTTTCTCAAGATGTAGTAGTAGCAGTGGGTGCTTATGATGCACATATGGGAGCGGTTGGCGGAGAGATTGAAGCTGGATACCTAAGCAAAGTCATAGGCACCTCTACCTGCGATATTATGGTGGCGCCCTTGCAAGAAGAAGAAAACCTAGTAAAAGGCATTTGTGGTCAGGTAAATGGATCTGTAATTCCTGGAATGCTTGGTTTAGAAGCAGGACAATCTGCCTTTGGCGATGTGTACGCTTGGTTTAAAAATCTAATTAGCTGGCCTTTGGGCCTTTTAAATGACGAGGCACTCAAGGTACAGGTTCAAGAGCAGATCATTGCGCAATTGACCGAAGAAGCAGAAAAGCTACCTGTCACCACAAATGATATGGTTGCTTTAGACTGGATGAACGGAAGGAGGACTCCCGATGCCAATCAAAATTTAAAAGGAGTTTTAAGTGGCATTAACTTAGGAAGCGATGCACCTCGTGTATTTAAAAGTTTGGTTGAGGCTACCTGTTTTGGCGCTCGAGCCATAGTAGAACGGTTTTTAAAAGAAGGGGTAGATGTAAAAGGTGTGATTGCTTTGGGAGGAGTTGCCAAAAAATCAGCTTATGTAATGCAAACGCTTTCTCATGTACTTAACCGACCTATAAAAGTGGGAAAGTCTGAGCAGACTTGCGCCCTTGGCGCAGCCATGTTTGGCGCGACCGCTGCCGGTATCTTCCCCAATGTAGACCGTGCCATGAAAAGTATGGGCGGCGGTTTTGACAGAACGTACCACCCTGACCCGGATATAGCGAAGATATATGACCAACTCTATCAGAAGTATCTAACCTTAGGAGAATTCACTGAAACTTCAATAAAAAATGAGCAATTATAAAACCATAAAAGAAGAAGCTTACGAGGCAAATATGCAATTGCCAGCACTAGGTCTGGTGCTGTTCACTTTTGGAAATGCCAGTGCTGTAGATAGAGCAAAAGGGGTTTTTGCCATTAAGCCCAGTGGTGTTGCTTATGAAAAATTAAGCCCCAAAGACATGGTAATCGTAGATTTTGATAATAATATAGTTGAGGGAAGCCTGCGGCCTTCCTCAGATACCAAAACCCATGCAGTACTGTATAAGCATTGGGAAAGCATTGGAGGAATCGTACACACGCATTCTACCCATGCAACGGCTTGGGCACAAACCCAGCTAGACATTCCGATTCTAGGCACCACACATGCCGATCATTTAGCTACTGATATCCCTTGTGCACCAGTTATGTCTGATGAGATGATCCAAGGAGACTATGAATACGAAACTGGGTTTCAAATCATCAATGCCTTTCAAGACAAAGGCTTAACTCCAGAAGAAGTACCTATGGTTCTTGTGGCAAATCATGCCCCTTTTACTTGGGGGGCAACTGTAGCAAAAGCCGTTTACCACAGTGCTGTTTTAGAAGAAATTGCCAAAATGGCCTGGATATCAACAACCATTAGACCAGATGTGCCCAAACTAAAAGAAGCTTTGCAGCAAAAACATTACGAAAGAAAACATGGTAAAAATGCCTATTATGGTCAATCGTAAAAATCACTTCCTTTTCTACATAATAAACTTGATGTATTTACAACAAGATATTGATAAACTTCAGAATATAGATAAAAATGACAACGCTCTCGCAAAATGAAATTTGGTTTGTAACGGGCAGCCAACACCTCTACGGATCAGAAACTTTAGAACTGGTAAAAGCACACTCAAAAGAAATAGCCCAGTATTTGGACAATGCCAAGCAAGTACCGGTACAAGTAAAGTTTAAGGCCTTGGTAACCACTCCAGAAGAAATTACTGAAGTTTGCCTTGCAGCAAACAACACCAAAAATTGCATAGGTCTTGTTCTGTGGATGCATACCTTTTCTCCCGCAAAAATGTGGATAAATGGACTTAAGGTCCTGCATAAACCATTTTTACATTTGCATACCCAATACAATGCAGAAATTCCTTGGGAAAGCATCGATATGGATTTTATGAACCTCAACCAATCTGCTCATGGAGATAGAGAATTTGGTTTTATATGCTCTCGCTTAAGAAAGAATAGAAAGGTAGTGGTAGGACATTGGAAAAGCCCTAAGGTACTTGAAAAGATAAACATCTGGGCTAGAGTGGCCAGTGCACATTTGGATGCGCAAACCGGTAAAGTGGCCCGCATCGGTGATAACATGCGAGAAGTAGCCGTTACTGAAGGCGACAAAGTTGAAGCACAAATAAAATTTGGTTATTCTATAAACGGATACGGCGTAGGCGATCTGGTAGAGCACATCAACAATGCTACCGAGCAACAAATAAAACAACTTATTGAACAATACGAAACTGAGTATGAATTGACCCCAACATTAAAAGCTGGTGGGGAACAAAGAAACTCTTTGGTAGAGGCCGCTAAAATAGAGATAGGTTTAAGAAGTTTTTTGGAAGAAGGCAAATTTACTGCCTTTACCGATACTTTTGAAAACCTACACGGCATGGCACAGTTACCTGGTATTGCAGCCCAAAGGCTTATGGCCGATGGCTACGGTTTTGCCGGTGAAGGCGACTGGAAAACCGCTGCCCTTGTACGTGCCATGAAAGTAATGGCCAATGGACTGGAGGGAGGCAACAGTTTTATGGAAGACTACACCTATCATTTTAGTAAAAATGGAGATAGGGTATTGGGTTCACATATGCTGGAGATTTGCCCTTCTATTTGTTCAGGAACCGTAAATTGTGAGGTACACCCATTGGGTATAGGAGGGAAGGAAGACCCTGTGCGCTTAGTATTTAATGCAGATGCTGGCAAAGCGCTCAATGCCTCTATAGTTGATATGGGCGGCCGCATGAGAATGTTGGTGAATGAAGTAGTAGGAGAGGAAATTACTGAGGAACTGCCCAAACTACCGGTAGCCAGAGTGCTTTGGAATGCCTTGCCCAATTTGGAAGTTGCCGCCCAAGCATGGATATTGGCTGGTGGAGCACACCACACTTGTTACAGCCAAAACTTAAGTGCCGAGTACTTGCAAGACTATGCTGAAATGGTGGATATCGAAATGGTGACTATCGATGAGCAGACAGATTTAGGACAATACAAAAATACATTGCGCCATAATGACAAGGTTTATTGAAAATAAAAGGTAACGACTCGAGTATAACCTTGGAGAGATGACATTATAAATACGGTTTAGGGCAACATTTAAATAATTTTTTTTATTTGGTGCTTCCTATACATTTTTGAAAAATCCCGAAAGTGTAAAACTATTGTAGCCAATCAAAAGTCATAAAGCGTATAAATCCCGGTAGTTATGGCATAATAAAATTGCTTTTGAACAGTAGTAAGGATTCAGTGTCATCCTCAAAGGTGTTTGTTAATACATTTATGATTCATACCCTACTATGCATTTACAAAAATCAGCTATGGATTTTCTGGAAACACCTATGTGATGAATACCGATGGG
>CAKZMZ010000270.1 GCA_937129345.1 uncultured Thalassovita sp.
AAAGTTATAGGTACCTTTAAGTCAGATCGATTTGGCGTGGTAAAAGCTTTTATTGGTAAAATCACCTCTGATAAAAAGAGACAAATCATAAAAGCTGAAATAGACATAGCAGCTTTTGTAGGTGTGGATGAAAGCTCTGCTTATTACCAAAAAATACTACGAGAGCATAAGGTGCCATCTGCTAGATTCTTTTTAAATGTAAGTGGTTTATCTATGTTTATTACCTCCACAGAAACAAACTTGGGCAAGCAAATGACCATACCATTTATCGAGCCCAGTTTAAAAGAGGCACTTTCTAACAATGGTTTTGCATTTACAAGTGAAATGGGCCAGGCAGATTATGCCATAGACATACAAGCCAACGCTAGGGCGGGAAATTCTTACGAGGGATTGTATTTCTCCTTCGCTGATGCAACTGTGTCTGTAATGGACTTAAAATCGGGTATGGAAGTTTACAAAGGCTCTTTTAAAGATGTAAAAGGAGGAAGTATCAACTACGAGAGGGCAGGTATTGCTGCATTAAAGAAAATAGCCAATCAAGTGAGTGACGAAATGCTTTCAGAGTTAAAAAAATCATAAGATTCATAACCTAATAAATAAGAATTTCGTAACTTGATTAGCAATTCATACAGTTTTGAAGCAATTTTTTAAACTAATAAAAAATTCAGAAATAAGAAAAATAAAATCAAACCTATTTTTTAAATACACCGTATAATCATCCAAGCATTTTAGTATAAGTAATAATAAATTTTATTCATTAGGATTATAATCAAATTTTATAAAAATGAAAAGACAATTCATTCTACTGTTTTCAATTCTCCTTACGTTAAGTTTCGCTAATTTATCATGTGCTCAAAGATCTGGTCTTAAAAAGAGAGATATAAGAGCCATGAAGCAAGCCCGTAAAGAAGCGAGAAAAATGAAAAAAGATGGTTGGGACGTTGCTCCTGGCTCGTTGCCCATAGATAAAGCATTAGAGCGCTCTTGGGCTATGCAATTAGATTTTGACGAAGAAGGTAAAAAGAAATTTTTAGATGCTGACGGTAACGCTGTAGCTGAATCTAAATCTGCTGCCGATCTTCAAGCATTAGAGTTGGCCAAATTAAATTTGGCAGGCCAAATTGAAACACAAGTTGCTGCATTGGTAGAGGCTTCGGTTGCTAACCAGCAGCTTAGTAGAGAAGAGGCTGCCTCTGTAACCAAAGTAGTAGCAGGTTCTAAAAATATGATCAAAAACGTAATCAACGAAGTAGATCCTGTTTACAAAGTTTACAGAGACGTAGGAAGGAAAAATGTAGAGGTTCAGTTAAAGATTTTCTACGATCGTGAAAATGCCATGAACGGTGCTAAAAAAGTACTTAGGAACAAGTTGGCAGAAGAAACCAACATCATTCACGAAAAACTAGACAATATACTAGACCTTAAATAATATCTGATAACTTAACTGTAGGGTTGGGAAATTTTACCATAAATTTTCCAACCCTTTTTTTTGAAAAAAACTTTTATGAACTTGAAAAAAAGCATAAAACCCTTATTAACCGTATTGTTTTTTATCTTCCTGCACAACTGGGCTTTTTGCCAAAAAGCTAGCTTAATAAATGTGAGCGGCAAGGCCGAGATAAGGATGGAAGAAGCAGATTGTATAGGCGAGGCAAGAAAAAGAGTCATTGATGCAGCAAGTGTTGATGCCTTAGAGAATGCTTTTGGAAGAGTGATCGTACAAGGTACCAATACTTACATCGAAAATATACAAACAGGAGACAAGGTAGAGACCAATACACAAATGAATACTATTGGCAACTCTATGGTAAAAGGAGAGATGGTTGAAATCGAGATAGAAAAGCTTGAATGGATTGTAAGGGATAAAGCCAACCCTACAGGTATAGAAAATGAGTTATGGCTTCTTTGCGAGATCAAGGGCAAAGCTCGAGAGATTGCCAGCGTAGAATCTAATTTTGAGGTTGCGACCTTAAATTGTGCAGATGATGAGAAGTGTAAGACAAGCACCTTTAACAATCAAGACCGTATTTATTTTTCTTTTAGATCTCCGGTAGGTGGTTATTTGAGTATTTTTATGGAAGACCGCGAAGAAGACATAGTTTACCGCTTATTTCCATACAGTAAAATGGATGGCGATTTTGAAAATGCGGTACCTGTGCAATCAGACCAAGAATATGTTTTGTTTTCAGAAGAACACCACAAAGATTATTTCCCCCAATTGAGTAGAAGTATGGTAGATCCCATAGTGGCATATACTACAAAAAATCAGTTATTCAATAGAATATTCGTTGTTTTTTCTGAAAATGAGTACAAGAAACCCATTTTAGACGTAAACCAAGCGGCAGGCGGCATAAAAACCATTGCTACCAAAAAGTTTTACGATTGGGTATCTAAAAATAAGAGAAACTCTGACTTTCAGGTCAGCAACTTAGACATTACCATAAGTCAATAATCAGTCTGTAGGAAGCGCAAGACTTACTTCGTTTACTTGGTTTAATGAATTAAACCTTATTTGATAGTGCCTTCCTTCCTTTGTTCCACTGACCTCCTCACATTGGTTGCCCCTTTCTATGTAGTAAATATAAAACTTTTGGCTTCTCTCGAACAGCTGTACTTTGTCTGGAGCGCCCAATAAACTTCTGATTTGGTTTTCGCTCATATTGAGCATTTCGTCTTTTGCTGCTTCAAAATCAGATACCATATCGGCCCGCTCACCTGAACAGCCTTTTTTGTCTGATTTCCACGCTTCACTATCAAGCTCCTCACTACCAATAGCGGTGCTCTGGCAAGCTACTAAAATGAAAGTGGCTAAATACGAGAATAGATTAAAGTAACTTATAAGATTTTTTACTTGAGCCTTTCTTTCCACTTAGATACACGTTTATTTGATACTTTTTCTTCTACACCTTGATTATTAGAAATGTTTTGCTGGCTTAGATGAATCAAAACAGCGGCAGCTTCTTTCTCAATATCATTTAGTGGAGTATCTAATAAGCTTGCCTCAAAAAACTGTTCAACAAATTTGGTAGTAAAGCCGCCACCTCTAAAATTTTCGTGTTTAAGTACGAAACTTCCGAAAGGTAATGTGGTTTTTACTCCCGAGATATTGTACTCTTCTATGGCACGCAACATCCTTTCTATGGCTTCTTCTCTGTCTTTGCCATAAGTAATCAATTTAGAGATCATAGGATCATAGAAGATAGGAATAGGCATGCCCTGTTCGTAGCCATCATCTACTCTTACACCAACGCCTTGTGGTCTTTTGTAGGTGTTTAGAGAAC
>CAKZMZ010000271.1 GCA_937129345.1 uncultured Thalassovita sp.
ATGTATGTAAATGCCGATTATACACGCATTACCCAAGTGTTGTTAAACTTGATCAGCAATGCCATTAAATACGGCAATCACAATGGTTGGGTAGAGGTCTCTCTCTCAGACGTTAAGAAAAAAGTGAAGATAGAAATAAGAGACAATGGCCCTGGCATAGCCAAAGAGCATATTAATCGGGTCTTCGAAAGGTTTTACAGAGTTGAAAAAAGCCGCTCTAAAAAGCAAGGAGGCACAGGTTTAGGTTTGGCTATTGTAAAACACATCATTGAGGGGCACGATTCACGCATTACTATAGACAGTGAAATTAACGAGGGAACCACTTTCACTTTTTACTTAGACCAAGGCAACGGATAAATCTTGCCGTCCTCGAAACTTCTTGCTAAAAACCTTGTTCTAAAATTTTAAGCAGATTATCAATTAAGTACTTGATTTTCTGTTTTTTACATTTTTTAACCTTTTGCAGGGCAAAGGCCATTTTTTTAACATTTTTTATAAATGATGCGTCTTTTTTAGGCTTACAAAAACAGGTTAATTTGCAGTTAAATAAATAGTTAGCTTATATAAGCTAAAAAAGACTATTTTGATTTTCAAAGCTTAATTTTCCAGTGTAATGAGTGAAATGTCATCCGTAGATATTAAGGAAATTAATGAGAAAATTAATCGGGAAAGTGCCTTTGTAGACATGATCCTGATGGAGATGAACAAAGTTATCGTGGGTCAAAAACATTTGACCGAACGCTTATTGATCGGCCTTTTGGCAAATGGGCATATTTTGCTCGAAGGTGTGCCGGGCTTAGCAAAGACCTTGGCCATCAACACCTTGGCAAAAACCATCAATGCCAAGTTTAGCAGATTGCAGTTTACTCCCGATTTGCTCCCTGCCGACTTGCTCGGAACCATGATATACAGCATCAAAAACGAAGAGTTTATCATCCGTAAGGGACCTGTTTTTGCCAATTTTATCTTGGCAGATGAGATCAACCGTGCGCCTGCCAAAGTACAGAGTGCTTTGTTGGAGGTAATGCAAGAAAGACAAGCGACCATTGGCGATGAGACTTATCCTATGGAAGAGCCTTTTTTGGTAATGGCAACCCAAAACCCAATTGAGCAAGAAGGTACCTATCCTTTACCAGAAGCCCAAGTAGATAGGTTTATGCTCAAAGTTGTGATCGATTATCCTAAAAAAGAGGAGGAGCGGAAAATTATTAGGCAAAATATCTCAAAAGAATTCCCTAAACCATCTACCATACTAGAAGCCGAGCAAATAATTAAAGCAAGGGAAGTGGTAAAAGAAGTGTACATAGATGAGAAAATAGAGAAGTACATTGTAGATATCGTTTTTGCAACGCGTTTCCCCGAAGATGCTGGTTTGGATCATTTAAAGAACCTGATTGGCTTTGGAGCTTCTCCTAGGGCAAGTATCAGTTTGGCCCTAGCAGCTAGAGCATATGCATTTATTAAACGCCGCGGTTATGTGATTCCAGAAGATGTGCGTGCAGTATGCCATGATGTAATGCGCCACAGAATCGGCCTTACCTATGAGGCTGAGGCAGAAAATGTAAAAAGCGACGATATCATCAGAGACATTCTTAACGCTGTAGAAGTACCTTAATAGCTTTGGCGTTTCAACCGATTTTTTAGAAGAAGAAAGCTGTTATGGAAACCTCAGAATTATTAAAAAAAGTACGGAAGATAGAAATAAAGACAAAGGGACTGAGCCGCAATATTTTTGCAGGCGAGTATCACAGTGCTTTTAAAGGTAGAGGAATGGCTTTTAGCGAAGTGAGAGAGTACCAGCCCGGCGACGACATCAGGACCATAGATTGGAAAGTGACCGCTAGGTTGAACCATCCTTACATCAAAATCTTTGAAGAAGAGAGAGAACTGACCATTATGTTGTTGGTAGATGTAAGTGCCTCTAAAGTATTTGGTACACAAACCCAATTAAAGCAAGATTTGGTAACCGAAGTAGCCGCGGTACTGGCCTTTTCTGCCATTCAAAACAACGATAAAATCGGGGTCATTTTCTTCAGCGATCAAATAGAAAAATTTATTCCACCAAAAAAAGGGCGCTCACACGTACTGCGTATCATAAGAGAGTTGATTGATTTTGAACCCGAGCACAAGGCCACCGATATTACTGAGGCGCTGCAGTATTTTTCCAATGTCATCAAAAAAAGAGCAACGGCCTTTATGATTTCAGATTTTATGGATGAAGGCTTTGAGCAAGCATGGAGGGCTGCAAAAAATAAGCACGATTTAATTGCGCTCAAGGTTTTTGACTTAAGGGAAACCGAGCTGCCAAATGTAGGTTTGCTAAAAATGAAAGATGCTGAGAGCGATAACGAAGTATGGGTGGATACCTCTAGTAAAAAGGTAAGGGAAACTTACAGAAAGCATTGGCTTAAGTCTGAGGCATATACAGAAAATCTATTTAAGAAAACAGGGACAGACTACGCCAGGTTGAGAACAGATTTATCTTACGTAATGCCCTTAATGAATTTGTTTAAGCGTAGAGAGGCAGGGTATTGATATAAAGCAACTAAAAGCTATGAAAAAGATTTTAGTGATTTTACTGTGTAGTTTGGCAAGTATGGCTTTTTCACAAACGGCCAGTATTGAGGCGAAGCTCGATACAAGCGATATAAAAATTGGCGAGCAGACAAAGCTGAGTCTTAAGGCGACGGTTACAAAAAACCAATCTGTCTTGCTTCCTGCGCCCAAAGATTCCTTGGCATTTGCATTAGAGGTAATTAAAAGAAGTACCATCGATTCTACGGTACAAGGCAATCAAAAAGTTTACGAGCAAGCGCTTACCATAACCTCTTTTGACAGCGGATACCACGCCATACCGCCTTTACCCTTTACGGTGATTGGCGAGCAAGGCAATAAAGATTCGGTCTATAGCAAGGCCATACTATTGGGTGTACACACAGTTGCGGTAGATACCACCCAAGCAATTAAAGACATTAAAGCACCCAAACAGGCACCTTTGAGTTTTGCTGAGATTTGGCCCTATTTGCTCACTGCTCTACTTGTTTTGGTTTTGGGTTTTATAGCATACCGATATTGGCAGAAGCAAAAAAACAAACCAAAAGAAGCCAAGGTGGCACCAGCAAAACCAAGAGAGCCCGCTCATATTATTGCCCTAAGAGATTTAGAGAAATTGAAGGAAGACAAGGTTTGGCAAAGTGGAGCGCACAAAGAATATTACAGCCGCCTTACAGAAATTGTAAGGACTTACATAGAATATAGGTTTCAAATACCAGCCTTAGAGCAAACTTCAGACGAAATCATTAGCGCTTTAAAGTTGCAAGGCGAGATGGATACTGAGACCGTACAAAAAATGGCGCTGTGTTTCTCCAATGCCGATTTAGTAAAGTTTGCAAAAATGCATCCTTTGCCCGAAGACAACGAAAGGGATATGCGAAGTGCTTTCTACTTTGTAGAGCATACCAAACCTCAACCTCAGCCAAGTACCAACGAAGGTTTAAATTCAGAAAACGCAGAAAAAACCATAGAAAACAAAGAATAGTAGCGATATGGGTATAGCAAGTTGGAACGATATCACTTTTGATCAGCCCGGATACTTTTATCTGTTGCTGCTGCTAATTCCAGCAATAGTGTGGTATGTGCTATATCATAAAAAATCACATACTACTTTTCAGGTGTCTAATACAGGGGTTTTTGCTAGTATGTCAAATTCCTACAAGTATTATCTTAGGCACTTACCACCCATTTTAAGGGCCTTAATATTTGTACTATTGGTCATGGTTTTGGCAAGGCCGCAGTCATTGGACAGTTGGGAAAATACCAGTGTAGAAGGTATAGATATCATGATTGCTACAGATATTTCGGGCAGTATGTTGGCAAGAGAC
>CAKZMZ010000272.1 GCA_937129345.1 uncultured Thalassovita sp.
CATCACCCACAAAAGGCAGCAGGAATTCGGATACTCCCACCTATATCGGCAACTAGTTCGATTACGGTAAGAACTGAGGCCAATCAGACTTTTTAGTTTCTGTTCTTATTTCAATTAATATTTGTAAAAAACACAGGACAATATAGCTAAGATCTATTTACTTATAATTTTTATTTAAGTATGCTAATACGAGTTCAGTTTCTCTTAAAATCTCTGTATTGAGAGCAATAAAATTTCTCATCACATAGTGTTTCATACCCGTAATAGCATCGGTAATCATTGGTAGTCTTGAGGTATCTACAGATTGCCATATAAGTTTATTGGCATCTGGCGAAATACCATCATAGGATGACATTATGGGAAATTGTGGCGCAATAGCTCCGAACATATCAATATACAATCCACGCTGAGTACGCATTTCTTCTAACGCCAAATCTTGTAGTTTTTTTAATTCCATAATCATTTCAATGGATTCTTTGTTAAAAAGATCAATGTTGCCCGTGTTCATAATGACGTCATAAGTATTTGTACTGTATTTTATTTTAATGCCATTAGTTCCTCTAGAGTAATCGTCAAACAACCTTCTGAAATCATCTGGGGTAGCCCCATCTTTGTGAACAAAAAGTCTTAAAGAATCAAGTCGTTTTATTGATTCTTCATTGACTTTAATTCTATTTTTTATTTCAATAACATCTTTTGTATAGTCTGCAATAAGGGATTCGACATAGGTTTCTCGAAGTTTAAGTTTCTTTTGGTTTTCATTCCAGTTATTTATCTGAAGTGCTATAAGAATACCAATAACCACCAGCACTATCTCACCAATGGCATACTTAAAGTATTTAGATGTTTTGTTTTCCACAATTAAGCTTCGGCGAATATTTCTAATTAATTTTATCATTGATATTTTAAAAGTCTACTACTTCAATTACAGTGAATAATAACACTTTATAGGCATAAGGCTTGGTTCTTTATTACATTCATTTCGGCGTTTGCCTATTCTTAATATTTATTAAAAATAAGTTGTATCTCTTCAGGGTTATTTGACTTTGTTAGGGCCAACATCAGTAAAATTCTTGCTTTATTGGCTGGTAGGTCATTGGCTATTACTACTGGAGTTCCATTTGGATTGGCCCCCATGATTCGCCCACCTTTTATGCTTGAAGAAATCACAATCGGTTTGTGTGAAGCTGGTAAATCAAAAATAGGCATGATACCATTACTAACCCTACCACCTGCAAAAGAACTTACGACCAAGCCTTGGTTAGTCCGATTTAAGAAGTAATCAAGGATATCACCATCGAGCCCAGCAAAGTCCTTAATAACATCTACAACAGGTAAGCTATCCAAGTCATAAATATCGAATTCGCTTCGGTCTGTATGAATATTTTTTGGAGATCGATAAAAGACTACCTTTTCAGGATCTACTAGGCCTAAAAACCCACGTTCTGTTGATTTAAATGCATCAACCCTTCTATTATGTGTCTTTAGTAAATCCCTTGCTGCACTTATGTTCTCATTCAATACTACTAGTACCCCTTTTCCAACTGCTTCTGGTGATGTACCAACTCTAATTGCATTTAATAAATTTGCTGGGCCATCAGCTGAAATCTCATTAGATGACCTCATAGAGCCTACCATAATGATTGGAATAGCACTTAAGTGCGTTAGGTTTAAAAAGAAAGCGGTTTCCTCCATGGTGTCTGTACCATGGGTAATAATTATACATTTTAAATCAGACCTTTCCTCTATGGAAGTCCTTATTCGCTTGAGCATAGAGAGCCATATTGCAGGTGTCATCTTAGAAGAACCGACTCTCACAAATTCCTCAACCTCAATATTGGCATACTGCGTTAGTTCTGGAATGGCTTGAATCAATTCATTGCCTTCAACTAGTGGAGCATTAGTTTTGCTAGCAATGGTCCCTCCTGTTGTAATAATCAATACATTTGGCTTATCAGAATTTTGGGAATGTGAATAAAAACTGGAAAATATAAAAAATAGAAATAATAGCTTTTTCATTGTTTGCTTATTGATTATTAATGATAGTCAGTATGCAAAGCGGTATATCCCAAAGGATGCAATATCATTTAAATTGTTACTGAGATGTCAATCCTATATAAATGTGGTTAAAAATTACTTGGAAATATTTTTTATGAAAATTAAAGAGATCCAATATATAATCAATATAGAAATAGCTCCAGTGGCAATTCCATAACTTAAGCGCCAAAACCACTGCATTGCAACTTGCCCTCCCTGAAATGTTTCTTTTTCGGAAAATGAGAATGAAAGATTACCAGCAAGTAAATATGATATTGGAGCCCAAAATATTGCCAATATAATTATCATTTTGAGTAAATAAGCAAGAATTGTATGCAGCTTTGTTGTTGGTTTCCTCATTTCCCTAATTCCAAAAAATATAGTTAATGGCAGTGAAACCATTCCAGCCCAGGTTATCAGGCTACCTAGTGGAATTGTTTTTTTATCGTCTAAGTAGATTACCAGTAGAGAAGAACCCGTAACCAAAAGTATTATGGTACTTAAGGCAAGTATAAGAGCACTATAAAAATATACCTTTCTCCTTTTCACTTTTCTTTAATCCTTAAATCATGACACTAAGAATATTTTTATCACCATTGCAAATAAGCGGAAAGCAAACATTTAATCTAAAAAAATGTAATGAACCAAGCTTGAAATTATGCTATCGCCCCAAAACTTAATCACCTATTTATCACCTAATCTCCTTATAATAATTGATCAGTCCATTGGTAGAGCTATCGTGTGTGGTTACAGCCTCCTCGCCTTCTAATTCAGGTAAAATATTCTTAGCGAGTTGTTTGCCCAATTCTACGCCCCATTGATCAAAACTGAAAATATTCCAGATGACGCCCTGTACAAAAATCTTGTGTTCGTACATGGCGATTAAACTGCCCAAAGTTCTTGGGGTCAGTTTCTTAAAAAGGATGGAGTTGCTTGGTTTATTACCGCTAAATACTTTAAAAGACAACATCTTTTCAATTTGCGCCTTATCCATCCCTTGGGATTCCAATTCGCTGCGTACTTCTTGTTCAGGCTTACCTTTCATCAGCGCTTCGGTCTGTGCAAAAAAGTTGGCCAACAATTTTGGGTGGTGGTCACCAATAGGGTTTAAACTCTGAGCAGGTGCCAAAAAATCACAAGGAATCAACTTGGTACCTTGGTGTATGAGTTGGTAAAAAGCATGTTGGCCATTGGTACCGGGTTCGCCCCAAATAATGGGCCCTGTTTGGTAATTCACCTCCTTGCCATCTCGGCTGGTAGATTTACCATTGCTTTCCATATTGCCCTGTTGAAAGTATGCAGCAAAGCGATGCATATATTGGTTATAAGGCAAAATGGCTTCGGTTTCCGTACCGAAGAAGTTATTGTACCAAATCCCGATCATAGCCAAGATTACAGGGATGTTATCTTCAAAATCTGTTTCCTTAAAGTGTTTGTCCATAGCGTGCGCGCCTTCTAATAACTGCTTAAAGTTGTCGAACCCGATGGTACAGGCTATGGAAAGGCCAATGGCAGAGCAGAGCGAATAACGGCCGCCAACCCAATCCCAAAACTCAAACATATTTTCGGTATCAATGCCAAATTTGCTCACCCCATCTTTATTAGTAGATAAAGCCACAAAATGTTTTTTGATATGGGCTTCATTTTGGGCGGCTTCCAAGAACCAATCTCTAGCCGTGTAGGCATTGGTCATGGTTTCTTGGGTAGTAAAGGTTTTGGAGGCAATCATAAACAAAGTAGTCTCTGGATTTACCTCAGAGAGCACTTCTGCTATGTGGGTCGCATCCACATTAGACACAAAATGGACTTTAATGCCCGGTTTCCAATAGTGCTTGAGTGCTTCGGTTACCATTACGGGCCCTAAGTCTGAGCCACCAATACCAATGTTTACAATATCGGTTACAGGCTTATCGGTATAGCCTAACCACTTACCATTACTTACTTGGTCAGAAAACTTTTCCATCTGTGCCAATACCCTATTTACATCGGGCACTACATCTTTGCCATCTACATAAACAGGTGTATTAGAACGGTTTCTCAAAGCTGTATGTAATACGGCCCTATTTTCTGTTTCATTAATGGCGGCGCCACTGAACATTTTTTCAATAGCATCTTTTAATTGGCATTCTTCCGCTAATTGCATCAATAATTCAAAGGCGTGCTCTTCAATGATATTTTTAGAAAAATCGACCAAGATATCTTCGAACTGTCTGCTGTATTTAGAAAACCGTTCAGGGTCTTTCTCAAACATAGCAGTCATTTTTTCTTTATGTATCACCGCATATTCAGCGGTAAGTTTTTTCCAGATTACTGTTTCTTTAGGATTTATTTTGTGCAAGGTCATAATAAAAAAAATATGAGGTCGGGTTGACGCTTAACTACTACAAGAAATTTGAAGCTAAATTCTAAAACTATTATCAATTTAAAAACTTGAATGGGCGAATTATTTAAACGGCTTGATGAAATAGGCCAATACTTCTGTTTTTATCCTATCTTTTAGTAGAGTTCGGTTTCAGGTAAAACATATCGGAAATTGTATAAGAATTTATCCGAATTAACTTGTTGTTTTGGTAGTTGCACTACATAAATGATATCTTTACCTTTAGTTTTAAGAGATTTTTTCCACATTATCATCATTTTTTAAAATGCAACAGACTGCTTCTTCACTAACTACAACTGTAATCATCTTTATATTGGTTGTTACACTTTTTGCTTGTAACCCTCCAGCAAATGAAGCTGTAAACTCCACTGAAAATATCTCTGCCGATAAAGAAAAAATAGTAAGGTATGATCGCCCTGATGCTCCTATCTTAAAAGGGGTTAGCGTGCCAGCAGGCTACAATTATTATTTTACGAGTGGGCAAATAGGCTACGTACAAGATACCACTGCAGAATATGGCGACCCCGCC
>CAKZMZ010000273.1 GCA_937129345.1 uncultured Thalassovita sp.
GTTGTCAATATTGAAAACCACGATACCATCGGCATTTTGGCACTAGATGAGAAAGGCAATCTTTCGGGCGCTTGCACTACTAGTGGTATGGCCTTTAAAATGCATGGGCGCGTAGGAGATTCCCCTTTGATTGGGGCAGGTTTGTTTGTAGACAATGAGGTAGGTGCGGCAACGGCCACAGGTGTTGGCGAAGCTGTAATCAGAACTGCGGGCAGTGCCATGGTTGTTGAGCAAATGCGCAATGGCAAGTCTCCTGAAGAAGCCTGTAAAATAATTGTAGAAAGGATTTTAAAACTGTATCCAGACAGAGAAAATCTGCAGGTAGGATTTTTGGCACTTAGTAAAAATGGTGAGTATGGTGCCTATGGCATACAAGCAGGTTTCAACTTTGCTGTAAAAACCGAAACCAAAGAAGAACTCGAGGATGCAAAACATTTGATATAAAAAAAACTGCTTTAAAGCAGTTTTTTTTATTCTGGGAAGAACTTCTCCCTAATGTTAGCTATCCTATCCGCGGTCTCTCCGGTTTCATCTTCAGGATATTCATTATTTAGCTGCCTTGGTTCTCCATCCCTATCGCCATAGATACGTTGGCTGTCTTGATTTACGCCTTCTACAACAGCTTGGTTGTGTTGCCCAAAACAAGAGGCTAAACTTAACAGAAATGCAATAGCTAAGATATTGATAAGTCTCTTTTTCATAATTATAATTTTTTCTAAAAAATATATGCTCAAAATTATATCAACAACCTAAAAAAAGAAAGACCTTTTGGTTAAAAGGTCTTTCGTAAAACGTGTAAATCGTCTAAAATTTATTTTGCAGCTGCAAATCTTTCGCCTACTGCATTCCAATCTATTACATTCCAAAAAGCAGAGATGTAATCAGGTCTTTTATTTTGATATTTTAAATAATAGGCATGCTCCCAAACATCTAGTCCAAGAATCGGAGTGCCTTTTACATCGGCCACATCCATTAATGTATTGTCTTGGTTAGGAGTAGAAGTTACTTTTAAAGCGCCATCTGCAACTACCAACCATGCCCAACCTGATCCAAATCTAGTTGCTGCAGCACCGCTAAACTCTTCTTTAAATTTATCAAAAGAACCAAAAGTGCTATCTATTGCCGATGCCAAATCACCGCTAGGTGTTCCACCTCCATTTGGTGAAAGTACAGACCAGAACAAAGAGTGATTAAAATGTCCTCCACCATTGTTTCTTACAGCAGTATTGCTTCCTGCGTTTGCCATAAGTTCTTCTAAGGATTTTGAAGCATGGTCAGTTCCTTCAATGGCTGCATTCAGTTTAGAAACATATCCAGCATGGTGCTTAGAGTAGTGTATTTCCATGGTCATAGCATCAAAGTGAGGCTCTAATGCGTCGTAAGCATAAGGTAATTTAGGTAATTCGAATGCCATTTTTTTGTATTTTAATTTGATTCAAAAAATAAAAATTTATTACAAGTATAATCTCTAAAAGCCACTCATTGTTTGAATTAAGTCTGTTTTAATAGGGATAAATTTAAATTTTAAAGACTTATTCAAAATAGTGTTCGATTTTTTGCAAATAGGAGAAATCGACCTGCCATTTCAAAGCATAAATAGTATACAAAAATACCCAAATGGTTCATTTTCATTAATTCCTTAAAAAAATTCAATAGTATTACCTCGTTAACTGGTCTGAGATATATTAATTTAAGCAATGATTTTTTTTTAAATTTAAGATATTCTTTACCCGATAAATCACTTGGAAGAATGATTCAACAAAATAAATTTAAGCTATCAATCAGAATATATTAACTTTTAAATTGATATAATAAAAATTATATTTGTATATTATTTTTTTAATTAAAATTATATTCTTTAATATTAATATACTTTCTTTTGTATCACTTCTTTTAAGTAACAAATATTACATTGTAAGCTTTGTGTAGTTACTTCAAATTTTTTGGGATTTTTTATGCATATCTTAGCAATACGCTAAAATCAATTCCGTTAACTAAATGTAATTACAATGAAGAAGTACAAGATAAGTGACAGTGAACTGATCACACAATACAAAAAGGGAAATGAAAAGGCCTTTGAAGAATTGACTAACAGACATAAGAACAAGATTTTCACAACTATTTTATTAATCGTCAAAGATTCCGAAGTTGCAGAAGATCTCTTACAGGAGACTTTTATCAAAGCTATAAAAACCATACACTCTGGTAGATATAATGAAGAAGGAAAATTTTTACCGTGGATATCTAGAATAGCTCATAATATGGCTATCGATTATTTCAGAAAACAAAAGAGGTATCCTACGATAATGATGGAGGATGGCAGTAACGTGTTTAACACTTTAGAATTTGCTGAAAACCCATACGAAAACAGCCAAATACAAAAGGAAGAACACGCAAGGTTGAGAGAACTTATTCAGAACTTACCAGATACACAAAGAGAAGTATTAATGATGCGCCATTATATGCAGCTAAGCTTTCAAGAAATAGCCGAACATACAGGTGTTAGCATAAATACAGCTCTTGGTAGAATGAGATACGCTTTGATCAATTTGCGGAAGCAGATGAACCAAATCGACAAAAACTATGAAAAAAAGAATCAATCAAGATGACCTGTTGAAGTATTTATACAATGAAGTGACTTTACAACAGAAAAAAGAAATTGAAGAGGCCTTGGCTTCAGACCCAGCGTTAGAAGAACAATTTTTTGACTTCTTGGATATGAAGAAACAGCTTGATGGGTTTGCCAACCAAAATGAGCCCTCTAAGAAAAGCATAGAGAAAATACTGAAGTTCTCAAAATCTTATGGAAAGGATACCATGAAAAATTAAAAAAAGCCGGTTAACCGGCTTTTTTTATTGCTTGTATTTTCGCATCAACTTATTTGAGAAAATAAACTTTTGTAAAATAGGAGATTCGGCGTCGGTTACATCGTCATTGCTGCCTTCCCACACTTTTTTACCCTCGTGCATAAAAAGTATGTATTCTCCTATTTCCATCATTGAATTCATATCGTGTGATACAATAACTGTGGTCAAGTCATACTCTTTGGTAATTTCTTGAATAAGATTATCTATTATAATGGCTGTATTGGGATCTAGCCCTGAGTTTGGCTCGTCACAAAACAAATATTGAGACTTCATGACTATTGCCCTTGCTATACCAACCCTTTTCTTCATTCCACCACTTATTTCAGAGGGCATTTTTTTTTCGCTACCAGCAAGTCCTACCCTTTTTAAGCAAAATTGTACACGGTCTTCTTTCTCTGATTTGCTCATTCTAGAAAGCATATCAAGTGGAAACATCACATTTTTTTCAACCGATAAAGAATCGAATAAGGCGCTGCCCTGAAACAACATGCCAATTTCCCTTCTAATTTTCTTTTGTTCGTCTCTGTTGGCATCGTAAAAATTTCTGCCATTGTACAGTACCTCGCCCTCGTCGGGCTCAATAAGCCCAACAATAGTTTTGAGCAACACACTTTTACCTGTACCGCTCGCCCCAATGATCATATTGGTTTTTCCTTTCTCAAACACAGCTGAAATACCGTGCAATACTGTTTTATCCTCAAAGGTCTTTTGTATGTTGTTGATTTCTATCATCTAAAATATGGGGAATCGGTATAGCAATCTCATTTTATTGCTTTATACGAGAAATTGAGCTATGAAAAAATCGGCTACCAAAACTGCTATACAACTGTTGGTTACCGCTTTGGTGCTAGAAGCGCCTACCTCCAATGCACCACCTTCGGTATAGTATCCTTTATAGGCAGATATAGAGGTGATCAGAAAACTAAACACAAAGGCTTTTAGTAGAGCAAAAGAAACACTAAACTCCATAAAATCTGCCCTTATGCCGTAAATATATTCTTCCGGAGTGACCACTCCACTTACAACACCAGCTATATATCCACCTGTAATTGCCAAAAAACCGGCTATCGTTACTAATATAGGATACATAAACATACCCGCTAAAACTTTGGGTAAAACCAGATAAGATGCCGAGTTGATGCCCATGACTTCTAGCGCATCTACTTGCTCAGTAATTTTCATAGTACCTAAGCCACCTGCTATATTTGAACCTACTTTACCTGCAAACACAATGGCCGTAAAAGTGGGTGCCACTTCTAATAAAGCAATATCCCTTACTACCTGGCTGATCACATATCTTGGAATAATGGGGCTTACTAGGTTAAAAGCTGTCTGCAAGCACATAACTGCCCCGATAAATACAGACACTAAAACCACGATAGTCAATGAATTTATGCCAATAAGTATGCATTCGTCAAAAAATAATTTTAGATATACGCGGAAAGGCTCTCTGTTAGAGATCAACTTACCAAGAAATATCATGTACTTTCCTAAACTTTTCATCAATACTATGTGAGCACGAAAAAATTATTAATTTGGCTACGAAAAAAATCACAATGCCTCGCAAATATAAAAAATGCTCGGCAGGATATTAACCCATTACTAAAACATCTCAAAACTAGAACTATGCTTGTAATCACAGGAGGAACCAAAGGAATAGGAAAAGCCATCATCCACAAGTTTTCAGAAGCTGGCCATAATGTTGCCACTTGCTCTAGAAATGTAAATGATTTATTGGCACTTAAAAAAGAGGTTGAAGGCAAATACAACAATAAAGTCTACGTACAATCGGCAGATTTATCGGTAACAGAAGACCTTAAAACATTTATAGGTTTTGTACAACGCATTGGCGAGCCTATTGAGATACTGATCAACAACACAGGTATTTTCATTCCCGGTTCAATTCATAATGAAGAAGAGGGCAATCTTCGAAAAATGATAGAAACCAACTTATACAGTACCTATGACATTACCAGAGCCTTTATTGCTGAGATGATCGATAGAAAATCTGGCTATATTTTCAACATCTGCTCTATAGCAAGTATTACTGCCTATAGCAATGGTGGATCTTATGCTATCTCTAAACATGCCATGTACGGCTTTTCTAGATGTTTGAGAGAAGAGATGAAAGAACACGGTATAAAAGTTACAGCAGTGTTACCGGGCGCTACCTACACAACCAGTTGGGAAGGTTCCGGACTACCCGAAGAGAGGTTTTCCAAAGCTGAGGATGTTGCCGAAATGATTTTTGCCACTTACAAAATATCGCCAAATTCTGATGTAGAAGATATTGTCATTAGACCTCAGCTAGGCGACATTTAGTGTTTGAGCCTAGCTACTATAATTCCATTTTGTATTTTATTGCCTTGAACCATTTCTGCAATAGGCTTATCAGATATTTCTACTTTCATTCCTGAAGTAGAAGCATGTAATAAATGTAAGCGCCCATTTTGGTGTATTGCAAAACCTACATGAACTACATCTAAGCCATTAATAGAAGTGGAAAGGGCGATCAAATCTCCATCTTTTATCTGCTGCTCTATCGATTTTATTTTGTCTTGAGGGATGTAATGGATTTTTTGTGGCGAAATACGCTGCTCAACTTTTTTGATCAATTCTTGATTTGCTTTAGATGCTACGAGTTGTGGATAACTGTCTATGTGTTCACTCATAAAATTGAGTATTTTATTCATCTCAACACCCTTAAGGGCTTTACTTTCTATAGTAAGCAAACCTTTTTTCTCATTATTTTGCAGCCATTCCGTAAAATAATGTAGTCTTGAAACATACCCATTAAGCTCGCCATCTCTGTATCTAAATAATTTTAGCGCGTCAGAAAAAGCGGAAAAGGAAGTGTCTTTTCTGCAATAGATGTAATTAAGCGCTGAAACATATTCTAGAAATGTAGTGCAATCTACACCTACTAAGGCTACTACCAAATCCTCACCTTGTGTGTTTTTATCTAAGGTTTTGGCCACATACTCTGTACCTAGAAAACTTTTAGCAATGGCAATGATTCTTTCTTGACCTGTTAAGTGCCCCAAAGCTCGCTTGCTCAATAGCTGCTGTTTGTTGTTAAAAACTTCTTTAGAATTTAAATCACAAACTAGAGATTGGGCAAAATTGAGCTGTGTGAATAAAAGTAAGAGTGCTAGAGTAATTACTATGCGCATAAATTTTTTAAGGGTGAAAGTAAGTATTGTTCTTAACTTTTTCCACGTGAGAACCAGTTTTTCTCATTTTTTCGAGAAGTAAATCAATATTTGCAAGGAGTGAATCTAGTTTAACTAGTACTTCATTTGATGAACTTTGCTCAAATGCTGCATGACCAAAGCTGTTGTGTAACGTAGAATGTACATTTTCCATAATAATTAAGGTAACATAAAGGAGAAGAATATTTTATAAGTTAATAACTGTTAAGAAAAAAAGTAAACTATTTCTTTTATTTATCATTCAGAATCACTTCTCATATTTCAGTACTTATTGGTAAAATATTAACATTTAGGCGCACATCATAACGCTTTTGCACCAAAACCACTCTTTTATTTCATTTTATTCAATAATAGTCATACTTTCTCGATACGAACGTATCTAATTGATTTTCTGTTAGTTGCAATAATATTTAGGCATGAATCCGTTTGCTAATAAATCTTATCTACACAACACAAAGTGACATAAAATCGATATAATTGATTATACAACCAATCAGCAATGGAGATTGCTGAAAATAAACACACATAAACTAGTAAATATGAAAACTCTCTTTTTCGTTGATCAAGACCAGTCAAAGATTGAGTTGCTGAGAAACAGCTTCGGCGACGAATACAAAATCGAAGGATTTGAGACTGGCAAACAATGCTTACAGCACATCAAACTACTTGAAAAAAACAATGAGGACCTGCCCGAAGTAGTTATCGTCGATTATTCATTGCCTGACATGAACGGCCTTAAACTTCAAAACAAACTCCAAAAATTTCTTGAGGATACTAAAATCATACTTTTAGTACCTAGGGAAAAGGATGAGGTGCTTTTGAAAATCATAAGGAAGGGCTTTATGAATTACATCATGAAAGATCTCAATTATTTAAAATTACTAAGCAGTATGCTAGAAAAAAGAAATAGCACATTTTTATAAATACCTGTAATTCCATAAAAAGGCCTTCTAAAAAATGAAGGCCTTTTTGCTTTATATGCCCCTAAAAAGCTCATAGGAATCCATGTATTTAGGTGTTTCGGTGTTCCAAGCATAAGTTTTATTGAGTGTTCTGGCAAAAGCTAATGCGTTTTCATACTCGCCATGTACGGTAAATGTTAACTTAGGGCTATTCTCTATGTAAGATGTCCATTTTAGCAATTCGTCCAAATCGGCATGAGCAGACAGCCCATCAATGATTTCTACCTTGCACGCAACAGGCACTACTTGTCCAAATATTTTTATTTGATTTTCGGCATCTGCAATGCGCCTGCCTCTTGTGCCTTCTGCTTGGTACCCCACTAACAGCAAAGTATCTTCTTTCCTGGGCAACCTATTGTACAAATGGTGAAGGATCCTACCGCCGGTCATCATGCCACTAGCAGAGATAATGATGGCATTCTCCTTTACATAATTAATAGACATAGAAGCATCATGAGAGCGTACCAGTTGCAAGTTATTTCTGAAAGCCATAAAACTATCTTCATGCTCTATTTGCTCTCTAGAAAGCTTATGGTAATCATAATGGTCTAGATATAGCTCTGTTGCTGCAATGGCCATGGGGCTGTCCATAAAAATTGGCGACTCGGGAATCAATCTTCTATCCAAGGCTTCTTTTAGATAGTACATCAGGTTTTGCGTTCTACCTACAGCAAAGGCTGGTATCAAAAGGCAGCCTCCTCGCTCAAAGGTTTCATTGATGACTTTGGCCAATTTAGCTACCGGATCTCCTTGGGGGTTCTTTTTATTACCATAAGTAGATTCTATAAAAAGTATATCCGCATATTTTGGGGTTTCTGGAGGATGCAAAATAGGTTCTTCGTATCTGCCGATATCACCCGAAAAAACTATTTTCTTTTTTTGCTCGATTCCGAGAATTTCGAGCTCCACACTGGCTGCACCAAGTATATGGCCCGCATTGTAAAACTTAGCACTTACCCTATCTATAATAAATTTCTCTTCATTAAAGTTGCAGGTATCTAAGAGTGGAAAAACCTTCTCAGCATCTTCTGTGGTATAAAGTGGTTCAGGATGTTGATGCTTTGAGTATCCTTTCTTTTTTGCATAAGCTGCTTCTTCTTCCATTAACTTAGCCGAATCTAGAAGTAGTAATTTTACCAGGTCTGCAGTCGCTGCAGTGCAAAAAATTTTCCCTTTGAATCCTTCCTTCATCAATCTTGGCAAAAAACCGCTATGGTCTAAATGCGCATGGGTAAGTACCACTGCTTCAATTTCCTTGGGAGCAACAGGAAAAGGCTCCCAGTTTTTTAATCTTAATGGCTTTAAACCTTGAAACATCCCGCAGTCTACCAGTAGCTTTTTATCGTCTAGTTCTAATAAGTATTTAGAACCTGTTACAGTACCTGCAGCACCTAGAAACTTTACTCTTACATCCATCTTTATTAAAACTTTTGATATTGAGCAATCAAATGGATTGAAGACTAATAAAGTATGACAGCTGTCAATAATGGCAATAAATGTGTCATTATTTTTACGTACCGCTTTATAATTTGCCAGAAAAATTTCCCTTTAGTATCGCTGTATATTACATTTAGGTAACTTTCACCTATCTCAAACGCATATGGAAAATACCAAAACAAAAACTGAAACTAATATTGATGAAGGCAAGACCCCTAAGCCTGTTTTAAGCAAGTTTTACCATTGGGAAAAGACCACACCAAATAACACCTATTTGAGGCAACCTTATGGCGATACCTGGAAAACCTACACATGGGAAGAATGTGGCCTACAAGCAAGAAAAATGGCTAGAGCGCTGCAAGATATGGGACTTAACGGAGGTGAGCATATAGGCATTATTTCAAAAAACTGTGCACATTGGATTTTGGCAGATCTGGCCATTATGATCAGCAAAAACGTATCGGTCCCCTTTTATCCGAATTTAATAGCCTCTCAACTAGAACATGTACTAGAGCACAGCGGTACAAAAGTTTTGTTCGTAGGAAAAGTAGAAAACTGGGAGGAAATGAAGGAAGGCATCCCTGGAGATGTAAAGTGCATTGCCCTGCCTGATAGTCCCGCTACAGAGTTTGAAACTTGGGATCAGGTTATTGAAGGCATGGAGCCTGTACAAGGAGAACCTTTGCCAGACATAAATGCTGTAAACACCATCATTTATACTTCAGGCACTACTGGCCGGCCCAAAGGAGTTGTGCATACCCATTACAGGCATGCCAAGTCTATGGAATCTGTGCAAAAATTAATTCCTCTGGAAAAAGTCGGGAGAAAATATTTTTCCTTTTTACCGCTATGCCACGTAGCAGAAAGAGGCATTGTAGAAACCTGCAGTTTTTATTCGGGCGGCAGTATTTCATTTGTTGAGAACATAGACACATTTGTAAAAAACCTGCAAGATACGCAGCCAAGCTTATTCTTTGCCGTTCCACGGATATGGACCAAATTTCAATTGGGGGTTTTAGAAAAAATGCCGCAGAAAAAATTAAATACCTTACTTAAAATTCCTTTTATTTCGAGTTTAGTGAAGAAAAAAATCCTAAAAGGGCTAGGACTTTCTGAAACTATTATGGTATTTACTGCTGCTGCACCCACGCCAAAATCTTTGCATAATTGGTTTGACAAATTAGGGCTTAAACTCCAAGAACTGTACGGCATGACCGAAAATGCAGGCGCTTGCACCCTTATGCTCAAAGAACAGCACAAACCCGGTACTGTGGGTCGAGCATACCCTGGAGTTGAGATAAAGATAGACGAAAGCAGTGGCGAGATCTTAATGAAATCTGAATGGGTGATGAAAGAATATTACCGAGAGCCAGGCATGACCGCCGATGTTATACGCGATGGGTACTTACACACTGGTGACATGGGTAAAATTGACGAAGAAGGCAATTTGCAAATCACAGGTAGGGTCAAAGATATGTTTAAAACCGCTAAAGGAGAATATGTGGTGCCCGGCCCCATGGAATGGAAATTTGCTGCCGACTCATTCATTGAGCAAGTTTGCGTTATGGGCAGCGGCCTCCCCCAACCTATTGCCTTGGTGGTATTATCAGATATTGCAAAAAATGCCTCAAGAGAAGCCATTGAGCATAGTTTGGCGAGTATACTTGCATTGATCAACGCCGAAGCCGTTAATTACGAGCGCATCAAAAAGTTGGTAATCGTAAAAGACGAATGGAGCATAGAAAATGGCATACTCACACCTACTCTAAAAATTAAGCGAAATTTAATAGACGAAAAGTACTTAGAAGAGGCCGAGAAATGGTATGAGATGAAAGACACGATTATTTGGGCGTAATTGAGCTTTAATTAAAATAAAAAAAGGGCAACTTAAATGGTTGCCCTTTCTTGTTGGTATCTACTGGGTATTTGCCCATTAATCGTTGGACATACCTAAGTACTGTAATACATAGAACAATAACATAGAAATAGAACTCAATGCAGCAACTACATAAGTTAAAGCAGCCCACTTTAATGCATCTTTAGACATGGCATATTCAGAAGAACTTACCACACCTCTGTCACTGATCCAGGCCAAAGCCCTTTTACTGGCATCAAGCTCAACTGGAAGGGTTATGATACTAAACAGGGAAATAACTGCATAACAAGCTATAATTACCAACAATACTGCTTCTATAGGAAAGCTCATAAAGAATACACCACCTATAAAACTGAATATAAAGATAAAATTAAGGATTTTAGAGCTAGCATTCTGCACAGGTACCATTGCCGAACGCATCTCTAAGAAACTATAGGCATTGGCATGCTGCACAGCATGACCACACTCGTGGGCGGCAATAGCAGCGGCAGCGGCACTACGCCCATGGTAAACACCTTCGCTCAAGTTTACAGTCTTATTTGCTGGATTATAGTGATCTGTTAATTTACCGGGAACATGCGTTACCTCTACATCATAAATCCTATTGTCTTGCAACATTTTTCTAGCTACCTCAGCGCCACTCATTCCAGACTGCAAAGGAATTTGACTGTATTTCTTAAACTTGCTTTTTAACCTGTTGCTAACAAACCAACTTAACAGCAGAAATCCAATAAAAATAATCCAAAAAGCCATATATTAATTCAATTAAGTGAATACTACTATTTCAATATTAAGACAAAATAATATAAGTGCCCATCGCAATTTTTGGGCAACATTTTAAAGCGGTATTATTTACTGCCAAAAGTGAAAATAAATGCCTTGAGTGATGTACAATCTGGCATATCGTACAAGCAGAACCTGCCATTTTTGTCAGAATAAACGCTTTAATTGGCAGGACTTTATCTTAAAGATAAATGACTTTTGTCACAAGTAAATCACTGAAAAGTAAAGACTAGATGCAATAGCTTTAACCCCAACAGTATTTCCTAATGCGAAACCTTATAAAATGAACAAATCCATACAAAGCGATTTAAAAAGATTGATTGCAAGCACTGTTTTTAGTGAAATCCTGCTAATAAAAATCCCCAGCTCATAAAATATTTTCTAAAATCATAAAAAATAATTGGTACCAATTGTAACCCGAAATCAATTCTCCACATCAAAGCTTATAAACATTAACGATTTATAAGATGATCAAGAATTTTTTAACCATTGCCCTAAGAAATCTACTCAAGCATAAATTTTATTCATTTATCAATATTACAGGGCTATCTGTAGGCATAACTTGTTGTATACTTATTCTTCTTTATGTAAAAGATGAGTTGAGTTATGATACCTTTAATGTAAAGGCAAAACAGACCTACCGAGCCGTAGCCAAAGGTATGTTTGGTGGCAATGAATTCCATGCACCTCAAATGCCCGCTCCTTTTGCAGAAGCAATGATCAACGATTACCCCGAGGTATTAGATGCTACGAGAATACGCCGCAGAGGCAGTATGATCATTAGGTATGATACTCCCCAAGGCGATATCAAAAGTTTTAAAGAACGAGAAATAGCCTATGCAGACTCTAATTTCTTTAGTGTATTTACCATTCCTATTTTACAGGGCGACCCTGCAGAAGTTTTAAAAGCGCCCAACACAGTAGTTATCAATAAAAAAATAGCAGAAAAATATTTTGGTAATGATAATCCGGTAGGTAAAACCTTAAAAATAAATGACCGGGACGAATACACAGTAACCGGTGTATTTGAAAAAATACCGCATAATGCCCACTTTGAATTTGATTTTCTACTTTCTATGAAAAGCCTTGAGGAAAGTGAAAACGGTGCTTGGTTGAGTTTTAACTTCCACACTTATTTGATTTTGCAAGAAGGCGCAGACGTTTCTGCCTTAAATGATAAGTTGCCTAGCTTGGTAAAAAAATACATAGGCCCTGAGTTGGAGCGGTTTACGGGCACTACTTTCGAACAGTTCTTAGAGTCTGGCAATGCCATGAATTTTTATTTTCAACATCT
>CAKZMZ010000274.1 GCA_937129345.1 uncultured Thalassovita sp.
GGTTTAATTATATTTAATATTAGTGGAACGTAAGTTGGTGCAGTAAAGAGAGTTATTGTTGACCTCAATCTAACTGCAAAAGCTTAAATATCAGATTCGATAAAATTGATTAAAAATTTCAATCATTTGCCAATAGAGAGGGTTGGTTGGGCTATTGCCCTACTTATTGTAGGTATTATGACTTTTGCTTTTATGCAACTATCTTCAGATGAGTCTAGCCAATACTGGTCTTACCTAAAAGTGCCTGTACTACTTTTTTATGGGTTGGTCATTTTTAGGTTCATCAATTCTTATAAAAAATTAAGTGAAAATATTGAGGAAGCAGAAGCACATCTTTTGTAAAAGATTTAAAAAAATAATCCAAATCATCAAATTTAGCTAAAAAGAAAAATGGAAAAGGAACTGACAAGCCAAAAACTAATTGATGAAAAAATTGACCAATTGTTTAAAGCAGATAGCAAAGAAGACTGGTTTATCAGAAAAAAAATTGCTGCCGATCAGGAAGAACTTAAAAAAAGATATAACTCAGATTTAAAATACACTAAATGGATGGGATATATTCTTTCTGGCTTATTTATTATCTCTTTTCCTTTTATCTTTTATTTAATTTTTATTCGTGAACCAGAGAATGGGTTGGCAAAAACAGTATTTTTTTCATTTTCCATATTTGTGTTTTCAGCTTTATATTTAAATGCTTACAGAACCAAGAGAGAAAGACTACAACAAATCTTGTTTCTTAAAAAACTAAAGACGCAAATTAATAGTGAAAAAAGTGGAACTTTAGCTAATTAGCCCCCGATGCTGTGTTAGCTAGCTTTTCCAAATCTATGGACTTACCCAATTGCTTAAAGGCAATATCGAACATGATATCTATTTGATCCTGTACTTTAATAAGACCGAAAAGTGCCTTGGGAGGGTCTATACCAAAATCTGTTAAATGTAGGGTATGCCTGCCCGATACCCTAAAAAATCCATCATCTTCATTTTTAGTACCATTTAGGTTCAATTGTACAGGTTTGTTGCTGCCTGCTATGACCATTTCTACCTGAGCCATAACATTGTTTGCCATGTGTGCTTCATCATAACCTACATGTATCTGCTTAAGAATTATCACAATCTTAGGATGCTCAGAAGCCTTTAGCGTTTTGCGCATGTCTTTGTTAATGGCCTCTTGCCCGCATTCTAGCTGGGCTACTTCTATAGTTACTTTGGCATTTTGTAAATCAAATAATGTGCATTGCTCATCTGAGGTAGAGCTAGCGATTATTTTTTCTGGTTTCATGGTTACACTTACCCCATCTACCAAACTCTCAGCAAAGCAATCGAACTGATTGATGTTGGTCGTACCTTCTAAAGCAATTTTACTCTGCGGCAAAAGCTCAAAATACGTAGTGTAGTAATCGCCTGTTTGTGCCGCAGTGCCTGCAACGCCAAACAACATTAAAAAAAATGCTGTAAAGATATATTGTATGGCTTTCATTTCAGTAAATTTTTTTAGAGAAAAAACCCCTCTTGCTTGTGCTAAGAGGGGCTTAAAGCTATTTATGTGTTAGTTTATTCTCTATTTTCTAGAAAGAGACTGCAGCTTCTAATACCACTCCCTTAAATTCTCCACCTTGGAACTGAGTGCCTGTCCAACCTTCTCCGTCATATTGCTGATTTACATATTCGAGTTTAGCTAAGATGTTATTGGTCAAGAACCAGCCGCCACCTACGTTAAATCTGCTTATTTGCTGAGTGGCTGCATTTTCTCTCATTTCACCTTTTACACTGTTGTATCTACTACCTATGAAAAGTTGTTCATCGCTACCAAATCTGTAAAGTACTTCGCCAGATATTTGTGTAAATGTTCCGTTTTCTTCAGCTTCACTATTGCTAGAAACCTCATAGATACCGAAGAACTCTAAGCCTTTCATTTTTATGAATGGGTTGATCTGGAAAGAAGTATTTTGGCTAAATCTTGGGTTAAACCTACCTGTAAAGTCTGCTCCGCGACCTTGGCCATCACTATCGTGCATTACGTTATAATATCTTGAACCTGCGCGGTCGCCACCGTAAAGATAAGTACCTGTTGATGTACCATTATTTACATACCATGAGCCTGTTAAGCGTACTCTTAAATCTTCATTTACCTGACGATCAAAACCGACTTTACCGTAGATAGAAGGTTGATTGTCTGTTTGTGCATTAACAACTGGGCTTTGGTTTAACTTACCGTTAGAAACACCTAACACACCTATTAAACCATTGTTGGTCTGCACTACAAATTCTGCAAAAGGCTCAGTGGTAAAGGCATCCATAATGTAGTTACCTACGAAAGGGTTAAAGATGGCCCTAGCATTGTCTGATCTTCTAAAGTGGGCATCACCGTAGTTGATCTCGTCCATACCTACTCTAAAGTATGCTACATTCATCAATCCTTCTAAGAATCCTTCTTTTATAAAGTCTAACTTATCAAACTGAACATAACCACCTTTTACCCAAGCTTCTGCGTGGTGTCTTGAAGAAAGGTAAGTCATTAAGTGCATCCTTACACCATCGTATAATTGTATATCTAGGTTTAAGTTTGCTGTTGGCAGGTTAAAGTTGTTTCCTAATTGTGCTAAACTATCTCCACTATTGGTTTGGTTCAAACCTTGGAACTGAACGGCAAAATCACCACCTACTCTTACTTTAACTCCATCAAATACAGCACCTGGCTCTTTAGGAGTCTCAAATACATTTAAGCCGTCTTTATTGTTTTGTCTAAAATTGTTTATGGTTGGCTGCTGTGCAAAAACAGTAGCGGCGCCTAATAAGAAAATAATGAGTGTTATTACTGATTTATATAGATTCCTCATGACATTAATGGTTTAGATTACTTTTTAGAAATGTTGTTTAGATTACTTTATTAAATGATTCTGTTAGTACATACCTCTCCCAGTATGCTGCTGTATCCCGGGTAGTGCAGCATTTAGTTCGGTCTTATTTGTTGAAAGAAAAAGCTGTTTATTGGAGCCTTAGGTTAAAAGGCCTATTTTAATTGGCTACTGACGTTTTAGTCAATTGCATATCAAAGACCACCGTTACTTCTTCACCTGTTTTAATGGTTCCGAACATGGCTGTTGGTGGGTCTATATTGTATTCAGGCATGTTAATGGTATAGCTTGCCTTTATGCCTAGTTGTGCATTGTTATCATAATTAACTTTACCTATTACGGCAATCTCTTTAGTTACTCCGGCAAGGTCTAATGTACCCTTGGCTGTTACTTGATCTTGATCATCTATCAAAACCGGTTCTGTTAAGGTAAAAGTAATGTTAGGGTTTTCTGTGCTTCTAAGGGCATTATAGGTTTTTATGTCCATCACATTCTTCCCACTTTTAATGGACCTCACTTCAATTTTGATTTCCAACTCTTGAATAGTGGCCATATCGTCTTTATTGCTTACAACTAGTTTGGCTTCCGTATTTTCTACTACAGACTCCCAATCGTGCAATGTGGAGGTTCCTGTAATTTTTACCTCAGAGTTTTCGCTTAGTTTAAAAACGTCTTGGGCTTGAACAGTACCTAGCACAAAAAGGCTTAGCAATAAAGCGAGATAAGTATTTTTTACTAAAGTTTTCATGGGTATAAGATTTAGCTTTGTTGTTATTTCATCATATTTGACTTTTCAAAACTAATGTATGTATATACAGTCTTTCATGACCCAAGTCAAAACTGCTGATGATTGTGATCACTATTTTATGTGACGAATGTTAGGAAAATATAAACACACGATGAGTTACCCCAAAGAAAAATCGACCAACAAACAGATATTAAACTTAGCTATCCCTAACATTCTCAGCAACTTATCTATTCCGCTGCTAAGTTCTGTAGACACCGCACTGGTAGGTCATTTGCAAGGATTAGAGCACTTGGGTGCCGTAGCGGTTGGTGGCATGATCTTCAATTTTATCTACTGGGGCTTTGGTTTTTTACGCATGGGCACCACTGGCCTCACCGCACAGGCCTTTGGCAACAACAACCTAAAAGAGATTGCCATGATACTCGGAAGGGCCTTGTTAATTGCAGCTGCAATTGCCATAGCCCTTTTGGTATTGCAAGTGCCCTTGGCTGCGCTAAGCTTCTATTTGGTAAAAGCCTCGCCTGAAGTGGAAGTCTTTGCAAGGGATTATTTTTACATCAGAATTTGGGCCGCACCAGCTACTTTAGGCATTTACGCCATACAAGGTTGGTTCTTGGGCATGCAAAATGCCAAGTATCCACTTTACATGGCACTATTGGTCAACTTTAGCAATATCTTGCTCAGTGTGTTGTTCGTGAACTATTTCGGGATGCAGTCAGCAGGTGTGGCCCTAGGAACTGTTTGTGCGCAATACTTAGGCATTGTTTTTTCCTTTTTTCTCTTCTTTAATAAGTATAAGGAATATACGCATCACTTTATACTCAGGCATTTGCTCGAAAGCAAAGCGCTCAAACGTTTTTTGTTTGTCAACTCAGATATCTTCATAAGAACGATATGCCTAGTCTTTGTTTTCAGCTACTTTACTGCTGCATCAGCCGCTTTTGGCGATGACATACTCGCCGCCAACACCATACTTATGCAATTTTGGACCATACTGGCTTATGGAATAGACGGCTTTGCCTATGCAGCAGAAAGCTTGGTAGGCAAATATGTAGGAGCCAATTCGAGCGAATTGCTCAAGCAAAGCATTACTGCCCTATTTGTCTGGTCTATAGGTATGGGTGTAGTTTTTAGCTTGCTCTTTTTTACATTTGATAGCCAACTGCTATCGCTATATACCGATAAGCCTGATATCATCGCCTTAGCACAAGAGTATATATGGTGGACAATTTTCGCCCCGTTGATCAATGGCATATGTTTTATTTGGGACGGTATATTCTTAGGGGCGACCGATACAGTCGCTTTGCGCAACTCTATGCTCATTTGCACCTTTTTAATATTCCTGCCAGTTTTCTTCGGCTTAAAAGGCAGTTTGGGCAATACTGCTTTATGGCTAGCCATGACCTTGTTTATGGTGGCCCGAGGCATTACGCTATCGGTTTTTGCTTATTACCGGATTGAAAGGTGGACAGATTGATGTTGAGTAGGTAGTGACTAGCAGCTCGTAGAAAGTTTTGGATTTTTCTACTATACATAATAAGCTTTAAAGTGATGTCGGATACTTATATCCGACATTTGAAAGTACTGAGAAAGTAGCACTTATTCTGTCAGTTTTGGGAAATCGACAGCACTTTTTAATAAAAATGTAAGTAGTCAGATTTTGGTTGATATTTTCAAAGTCTATCATTCTCATTTAAAGATGACCCACCCCAATCGCATTAAAAAAGCTACTTCTCCAAAAATCCAAATCACAAATTCGTACCATTAAAAAAACTACGAGCTACTAGCTAAAACCTAAACCCAAAGCCACAATCTTTTTTTAAACAGATAATCATTATTTTTATATTGACATAAAGAATAATAATGGAGGCAGAAAACTTAAAGCATCTTACAGTGGCTGAATACCAACAGCTAGAAATAGATTCAGACACTAAATATGAATACCATGATGGTATTGTATATTCAATGGCAGGGGGCACAATAGAACATGGCTTAATTGTAGGCAACACATTTGGAGAAATAAAATTTGCCTTAAGAAAACAGAGTATAAATTGCACAGTGACCAATAGCGAAGTAAAACTGCATGTACTTGAGTCTAACAAGTTTTTATATCCCGATTGTATGGTAGTATGTGGAGAAATAGAAACTTCAAAGAAAGACGAAAATTCAGTAACTAACCCAATAGTAATCATTGAAGTACTTTCAACATCTACTGAAAACTACGATCGCGGTACCAAATTCCATACTTATCGCTCAATTAAAAGTCTCAAAGAGTACATCTTGGTAGACCAGTATATGCCTGTTGTTGAAATTTTCACTAGAAAAGGAGATTTATGGAAAATCGAAAAGTTAGAAGGTATGGAAAAGCATCTAGAACTCGTATCTCTTGGCATTTCTATCAACATGCAAAATATTTATGAGAAAGTGGATTTTAAAAGTAGAACGGACAAAAATAAATATCCTGATTAAAACAAGTTATCCACCAAATCTCACTCATTTTTAACAGCATGGTAGTCTGTTGCGCATTTTAAATGCGATGCTCATATCATCCAAATCACAAATTCGTATCATTAAAAAAACTACGAGCTAAATCCTACGAGCTACTAGCTAAAACCGCTCTGCTCCAAAAAGCGAAATATCAAAATCGGTCTTGCCTTCTAAGGTAAGCTCTGCAAGAATTTTTCCTGTAATATTAGAGAACTTAAAACCATGGCCAGAAAAGCCATTGGCTATGCAAACATTTTTATAATCAGGATGGAAGTCTATGATTGGATGCAAATCTGGCGACTCGGTATGCATGCAAACACTGCTCTTTACAAATTGCCCTGCCAAATCAGGGACATATTGGGCTAAGTATTTATGCATCAAGTCAAAATCGCTGTCGCGTACCTCCCTATCTATTTGGTAAGGCGTACAAAATTGCCTACTAGGATGATCGCCATGCGGATAAAAGGCTACCTTACAAATGCCTTGCCCAGTGTCTAAACCAGGGATGGCATAAAAATCAAGATTGCGTTCTACGTTCCATAAAAATATAGGAAAGGTGCCTTTGGTAAACAAAGCCTCATTTTTTTTAGGTTTCACCCAAAATTGCACTATGCGTTCAGGTTTGAGTTTAACACCCACTTCTTGCATCATGCCTTTGGCCCAAGCCCCTGTGGTTACGATCAATTTTTCGGTTATATAATCGCCCATGTTGGTCTTTACCCGAATGCCCGCCGGATAATTCTCAGCATCCCAAAACTCCACCAGTTCATTGTGGCCAACCTCTGCCCCGTTTTTACTGCCCAACTCTATTTGATTACGCACTGCAGCTTCCGGCCTCACGTAACCCGCCAATTTATCTAGTAAGGCCCATGTATCTTGGTCGGCGTTAAATTGCGGATATCGGTTTCTCAGCTCCTTGTGATCAAATATTTCGTATGGCAAATCATAGGCTTTGGCGCTTTCTTCAGATTGCTCTACAATAGAATTTTGTCTGCTTCCAATCATTAAAACATCTGCAATTTCAAAAAATGAATCCCCACTATTTTTTTCAATCTCTCTCCAAACCTCATAAGCAGCCTTTAAAATTGGTACATATTGCTTGCCTTCGTAATAAGCCTGCCTTATAATGCGCGTTTCGCCGTGGGTAGAACCATAGATATGCGGTGGCTCGTACTGATCCAAGCCCAAGACTTTTTTCCCTTTTCCGCTTAGTTGATACAGCGCAGCACTGCCCACAGCCCCCAAGCCGACCACAATTACATCATATACTTTTTTACCAAATAGCATGATTTATTCTAATATTTTATCGAAATTTTCTTTAAATACTGCTTTATAAGCGAAACTTATGCAGCACTCAAGCAAAAATCAATATTCAATTTAAAACTAAAAGATTGATTTATTACTTATATAGGTACAATTTCAATTAAATACAGCAAACATCTATATTCTATAAAATGGGAAAATTAGAGGTTATACAAGGTGACATTACCCAATTAGAAGTTGACGCCATAGTAAATGCTACCAATACCAATCTATTAAGTTATGAAGGCAGCGGTGTAAATGGTAAGATCATAGAAAAAGGGGGCGATGCCATTGTACAAGAATGCAAAAAAGTAAGGATTAAAATGGGCAGTCTTGCCCCGGGTAAGGCCATTATTACCACAGGCGGAGACTTACCTGCCAAACAGGTGATCCATACGGTAGGGCCTGTTTGGAAAGGCGGCGAAGAGCGAGAAGAAATGCTTTTGACCGATTGCTACGACAATGTGCTGAGAACAGCGGCAGAAAACGGTATTAAAACCATAGGTATTCCCAATATAAGTACTGGCTTTTATAAATTTCCTAGAGATATTGCCGCAGAAATTTCGGTAGGTACTTGTCTTTGGTTCCTAAAACAGAAGTTGGGGGAAAATATAGATAAAATTATATTGGTTTGCCATAATGAAGAAAACTACGCACTCTGCAAAAACGAATTGGAAAAAAACCTCAAAGCATAGCGGGGCATCCTCACTAAAAATTGGGCTTTAATTTCATTTCAGCAAAAATTTATTGAGTTTTGAGTTTTAAAATCAATAGAACTCATGAATAAAGGTTTTTCCCAAGAAGAAATTGAAAAAATAGATAAAATGGCTGCCCAAGCTGGGCAGTCTTTTGTTTTTCAAGAAGAGGCAGAAAGAAGCGAAGATTTTGCCTCTATTTTTTTTACAGGCATTTATAAAGGCAAAAAAGTTGTTTTCGATGCCTTTGTATATACTTTGGAGATGGAATTTATCTCCAACATTTACGATGCCGCTAAAGATGCTGTATTAGAGGAAAACCCAGAATACGAAGGACTTGATTTTGACGAGGACGAAGGGGAACATGTCGAACTTATGGAAGAATTTGCCACAGAACTGGCCAGAGATGAGGATTTTCAAGTCTGCGAGTACATAGATTTTGATGAAGACGTAACCTACGGCGTAAGCATGGACATCTGCCTCAACATGCCCGAAATCACCACAGAAGTAATAGAAGATTTCGTTAGCCGCTACCAACAAGGCACCTACCAAGCCGATAAAACCTTTTATGCTTTTGATTGGGAAGAGGGTGAATCTTAATTATTAATGGTAGATGGTTGATTTTTAA
>CAKZMZ010000275.1 GCA_937129345.1 uncultured Thalassovita sp.
GGCACAAGGCTTTGTACTTCTAAACTTGAGTTGCCTACTGCAAAAGACAATTGTGTGGAATCAAAAATCACTCGTTCGTTACTTAACTTGGGAATGCCATTTTCATACACAATTTCTGCCATCAAAAGCTTTGCTCGGTTTTTACCCAACTCAGGCAGTTGGCGGTTGCGATGGGTCCAAGCTATCCTCATTTTAGATCTAGAAACAGCAGGCCCTTCTGCGCAAAGTGTGTTTAAAGGCACAGGCTCTTTTTCGCTGTTTTTGTCCATGACAGATAGCCAACACATATCTCGTGCTCTATTTCTCTCTTCTTTATTAGTAGGATCAAAAGCTTTTCTAGGGCCAGCTAGCAATATATCTCCATTGGGCAGATACATGGCTCTAGTAAAGCCAAAATGGTTAAAATGCCTAGTTTTAGGACTAATAATTCCGGTGGCGAGTTCTAACTCATACACTTCGCCCATTGGCTTGTCTACAAATAAAATGAATTTACTATCATGCGACCACTCGGGGCGTTCTCCAAAACCACTTACAAGTTTGATATAAGGCGGTAAGTTATCTGATGGATGTCCTGTCTTTTTATCTTGAGCCAATAAATTGAACGATTGAAAAAATATACAAAGAAGGAGGAGTGTTTTCATGGGTTTAACTCATTTATAAGGTTTCTGCTTTTTGGTCTATTTATATGATGTACAGTAGGTTCGTTTCTTTAAATGTAATCAGGTATTTTATAAATTGTGACCTGTGCTTATGGTTAAGGTACCTAAACTGATAGCCAGCAATTGAAAAAAACAAAAAGTTATTCATTGGGCAAATCAAATTTGCCTTACTGTCTCTCAATCATGTTGCCTTTTAGTAACTTCGCATTTAAAAAAATGAAGTAAAATGGGTAAAATTAAACTAGAGGGCTTGGAGTTTTTCGCTTACCATGGTTTCTATAAAACAGAGCGCGAAGTGGGTAGAAAATTCGGCGTAGACATAGAAGTAACGGTAGATTTCTCCAAAGCAGCCAAAGACGATTCTTTGCACGATACCATCAATTACGAAAATGTATATAGGATTGTAAAAGAAGAGATGGCCGTACCTGTAAAGTTATTGGAATTTCTTGCCGATAAAATTTGCACTAAGATTTTAATTTCTTTCCATAACATACAAGATGTGCATATTAGCATAAGAAAATTTAACCCGCCCATTGGAGGCATCTGCAAAAGTGCCACAGTAGAAATGTTTAAGAAAAAGGAAGAATTAGAGAATTAATCCCAAATGATCAAAGAAGCTTTACTTAAAGAAATACCCAGTCCTTGTTATGTGTTAGAAGAGAAAAAGCTGCATAACAATCTCAAGGTTTTAGATATGGTACAAAAGGCGGCAGGTGCCAAAATCATCTGTGCCCTTAAGGGTTTTGCTATGTTCAGTGCTTTCCCTTTGGTGAGTAAATATCTACCGGGCACTACGGCTAGCTCCTTACACGAGGCGAAGTTGGGTTTTGAGGAGTTTGGTGGTGAGGTGCATGCCTACAGTCCCGCTTATTTAGCACATGAGTTTGATGAATTGATGAAGTACTGCGGGCATATTACTTTTAACTCAATCAATCAATTACAGAAATACCACAAGCGGATTATTCAAAGCGAGCATACCATAAGCTGCGCCCTCAGAATCAACCCTGAGTACGCCGAGGTAGAAACCGATTTGTACAACCCTTGTATACCGGGTTCTCGCTTGGGTGTAACTGCTGAACAGCTTGGCGACAGATTGCCAGAGGGCATAGAAGGCCTGCATTTCCACACTTTGTGTGAGAGCAGTGCTGAGTCTTTAGAAAGAACTTTAAACGCTGTGGAAAGTAAGTTTGGGCATTTGCTGCACCAAGCCAATTGGCTAAACATGGGCGGCGGCCATGCCATTACGAGAAAAGGCTATAATTTAGATTTACTGATAACTCTCATTCAAAATTTGAGAAGCAATTACGACTTAGAGATCATCTTAGAGCCGGGCAGTGCGGTAGGTTGGGAAACCGGCTTTTTAAAAGCTACAGTTCTAGACATCGTAGAAAGCCAAGGGGTAAAAAGTGCTATGCTCGATACTTCTTTCTCGGCGCACATGCCCGATACCATAGAGATGCCTTACCAACCCAATATCATCGGGGCAGAAAAGGGAAAAGTAGGAGCACATGTGTATAAAATGGGTGGCTTAACCTGTTTGGCAGGCGATGTAATTGGAGATTATGCCTTCTCAAAACCTTTGCAAATTGGCGATACCATTATTTTAGATGATATGATCCATTACACCATGGTAAAGAATCACACTTTTAATGGGGTAAACTTGCCTTCTATTGGTATTATCAAAGAAGATGGCAGCTTTCAATTGGTTAAGCAATTTGGCTATGAGGACTATAGAGATCGACTCTCATGATTTGTTGTTGAGTCGTTGAGTTGGCACGTTGATTTTATAGGATTTTAACGTACCAACTTCACAACTCAACAAATCTACGATTATTCAATAACTTCAAATTTAGTTTCGAGTCCACCAACGGAGACTTTAAATAAGCCCGGTTCTGTGATCCATTCATTGTTTCGGTTTACAAAGGCCAAATCGTCTGTATGGATTTCGAAATAGGCTAAATAGCTTTGTCCTGGATCAAGGGTGAGTTTCTTACAAGCCCTTAATTTTTTTACCGGAGGCGACATGCTGGCAACTTCATCACTTATATAAACTTGTACCACTTCTTTGCCCGCTCGTTTGCCGCTATTGGTAACCATTACCGAAACTTCTACGCTTTCGCCTAACTTTATTTGTTCAGTGCTCAATTTAAGATCATCGTATTGAAACTTGGTATAACTCAAGCCATGGCCAAACTCGAAAAGCGGAGTTACCTGTTTGGCGTCTTGGTAATGCATTATCTTTTCGCCGTACTTATGATCATAAGGTAAGATGTTGTTTGGGTGCCTTGGGTAAGTAAAGGGAAGTTTACCAGAGGGATTCACTTCTCCAAAAAGAATTTCGGCCAAAGCTTTACCACCTTCATCTCCAGGAAAATAACTATACAGAACAGCTGAAACCATGGGCACCAGTTCTGTGATCAACCTTGGTCTACCTGTTACCATTACTAAAATAACCGGCTTGCCAGTGCCTGCAAGGGCCTTAACAAACTTTCTTTGCGCATTAGAAATGGCCAAATTATAAATGTTTCCTTCATTTTCTTGGAAAGGAGATTCACCCATACAGGCTATAATATAGTCTGCTTCCAGAGCTAATTCTATACTTTCGTTAAGATGGGTTATTTTGTTAAAGCTACAGCCTGGGCTAAAAAGTAACCGTTCTTTGGGGATGAATTTGGATAATGCGCCTGCTATGCCGTTTTCATCTTCTAAAACAGTCTTTAATTTCTTGTAAACCTCGCCATTGAGCGCTTCTACAGAACTCGCGGTTGGGCCTGTAACTAAAACTTTAGCATCAGTTGGCAAAGGCAACACTTTTCTTTTGTTATTTAATAAAGTGATGGATTCCCTTGCAGCATCGAGCGCTACACCTTCAGAATCTAATTTTGAAATCCCTTCAGGGTCAGTGTTGTCTTGTTCAAAAAGGCCAAGTTTAAATTTGAGGGTAAGTATGCGCTCTACAGCTTCATCAATTCTATTGATGCTAATGGCCTTTTCTTTTACTAGCTTAGTAATTACTTCGTTAAAATTGTTGTTTTCAGAGTCGATCACTATATCCACTCCTGCATTTATGGTGAGTTGTATGGCTTCCTCGTAAGAGTTGCAAATACGGTGTACTTCGTGTAAGCAATAAATGTCTTTCCAATTAGTAATCAGCACATCTTTAAAACCCAATTCTTTTCTTATCACCTCAGACAGATAGTGTACATCGGCTAATAAAGGTATACCGTTAATTTCTGCGGCGCTTACCATCATGGAAGCGGCGCCGTTTTCTATAGCAGCTTTAAATGGCGGCAAATAATATTCTCTCACAAAATACTCAGGCATTAAAGTAGACTTGTGGTTAATGCCTTTTTGGGTTGAGTTATAGCCAATAAAGTTTTTGATGCAGGCAGCTATTGTATCGTTTTGGTTTGATCCGTTTTGCTGGTATCCATCTAAAAGCGCATTTCCTAGTTTTATAGAAAGGTGAACATCTTCGCCAAAAGACTCCCAATGCCTTGGCCAAAGTGGGTTGCGCCCCAAATCTAAAGAGGGCGAAAAAATCCATTGAAACCCCATTTGCCTAATGTCGGCGGCTTCAGTTATTCCTACTTTTTTTGCGAGTTTGGGATTCCAAGTGGCTGCCAAGCCAATTTGTTTAGGAAAACGATTTAGATCTGTAAAATAGGGGGTGCCATCTACCAAGTCTAAACCAAAGATAAAAGGTATTTTTTCGGGACTTTTACTACGGCATCTTTTTATCTTTTCTAGCATTGCCTTGCAATCGTCTTGTGAGATTTTAGGCATATGCTCGTAGAGAAATCCACTGTAAAGACTATCAGAGAGGGCCTCTTCAGAAGAGATTTCCAATGGAGTTTTCACTTCATTATCTTCATTTATCTTAAGTATCGAGGTAATTGGCGCCAAGGTCATCTGCCCAATTTTTTCATCTAAAGAAAGCTTTTTGAGTAGTTGCTTTGCTTTTTTTCTGTAGGCGTGAGTGCCATCGTTTTGAGCGTGATTGATGCGGTTAATTGGCATAATATCTACTTGAGTGAATAGTGAATATTCTAATCTATAACATTAAGTTCAATGGCATCATAGTTTACAGAAGAAGGGCCTACCATAATATCAAAAGTACCTGCTTCGACTACATATTGCATGTCTATGTTCCAAAATTTAAGCATTTCGGGCGTGATATTAAAGGTTACCGTTTTGCTTTGCCCCGGTCTAAGGTTTACTTTTTGAAAAGCCTTTAACTCCATAACAGGTCTAGTCACCGAGCTTACCTTGTCTCTGATGTACAATTGTACAATTTCATCTCCTCTAAAATCTCCTGTATTGGTCACAGTAACTTCTATACTGGTTGACTGATTTTTGGTAATGGTATTATCCAAAAGGGTTAATCCGCCATACCTAAACGTAGTGTACGATAAACCGTAGCCAAATGGAAAAAGCGGAGAATTTTCGCTATCCATATAATCTCGTGAGGCGGTGGGCTTATGGTTGTAGAAAGTTGGCAGATGGCCCACAGAGCGAGGAAAAGTACAGGGCAATTTACCCGAAGGATTGATCTCACCAAATAACACATTGGCCAAGGCGTTTCCATTTTCTTGTCCTAAGTACCAGCATTCTAATAGCGCATGGGCATCTTTAGCAAGGTTGTCAATTTTTAATGGCCTGCCATTGAATAAGACCACTACCACTTGTTTACCTGTTTGGATGATGCGCTTAAAAAGTGCTTCTTGCCTCCCGAAAAGCGAGAGCGAGGTGCGGTCGCCCAAGTGCTCATCTGACCAAGCTTCTCTTGAGGTAAGTTCGTTACCGCCAAGTAC
>CAKZMZ010000276.1 GCA_937129345.1 uncultured Thalassovita sp.
ATGGTCACCAAAGGTTTTATTGTAGTTTAAGATATTCTCCAAAGTGTAAGCAAAAGTCTCTCTGTTTTCAGTCCTTGCTCTTGGATCAGCACCTCTTCTCGCATTGGTTAAACTTGCTTGGAACAAGCCCCTTCTTCTAGTTCTAATATCTGGACCAAAGTTCAATCTATAGTTCAAGCCATCTACAATGTCTACTGTAGCGTAAATACTACTAAAGATACGGTTAAATACTCGTTCGTCTACAACGGCGCCATCTACTAACTCATTTAATGGATTGGTACGGATACCATCTACAATCGGCAAGAATTTTATACTACCATCAGGATTGTAAGGATTACCCAAAGGGTTGTTAGAAATAGCTTCTCCAATTACGTTATTGGTGCCAAAGTTTTGAACTTCTCTAGTAAGCAAAGTAGAGGTACCTATTCTTATTCTATCTGTAATTTTATGATCTAAGTTGATCCTAGTGGTATACCTAGTATAGTCTTGAGTTTCTATAATACCATTCTCTTGGAAATATCCGAAAGAAACGTTGAAAGTAGTTTTTTCGCTACCTCCAGAGATACTCAACTGATGGTTGGTCTGACTGCCTTGAGAGAATATCAAGTCTTGGTAATCAGTAGAGCGACCTAGTGCAATAGATTCTAATTCCACCGGATCTTCAAATACTACTTCCTCTGAGGGAATAGTACCATCCCAAGAAGCGCCACCTTCAGGCAAACCACGGCGAGATTCTCTTTTCATATCTGCGAATTGCTCCCCGTTCATCATATCTACCTTATTGGTAATATTGGTTACGCCGTAGTAACCATCGTAAGAGATTTGGGTCTTTCCTGCCTTACCTCGCTTAGTAGTGATTAGGATTACACCGTTGGCACCCCTAGAACCATAAATGGCTGTTGCTGCAGCATCTTTCAATACTTCTATAGATTGTATATCATTTTGGTTGATAGAGTTGATACCGTCTGCCAATGGAATACCATCGACTACGAAGAGTGGGTCATTACTTGCATTAATAGAACGACGACCACGGATACGGATACTTGGAGCAGCACCTGGGCGACCACCTTGAGGCGTAACGTCTACACCGGGCATTCTACCTTGCATGGCTTGAGCGGCACTAGCTACCGGTAACTCCGTAATCTCTCTAGCATCAACTGAGTTAATGGCTGCTGTTACGTCCCTTTTATCTTGTGTACCGTAACCAACTACCAAAACCTCTTCTAGTTGTTCTAGGTCTTCTTCTAATGTAATGTTAAAAGTAGTTCTATTGCCTACTTCTACTTCTTGGGTAATATAACCTATATAGCTCATTACTAGAACGTCTTCGGGGGAAGCATCCATTCTAAATTTACCGTCTATATCAGTGGTTGTACCAGTGGTGGTTCCTTTAATGATCACACTTACACCGGGGAGGGGGGCATTGTCGTTCCCGGCAAGTACAGTACCTGAAACAGATACAGGCTGCTGTTTTGGATCATAGGCCAACTCAACGATGGCTTTTTCTGCAGCAGCTCTTTTTTCTACTACAATATTATCGTTGATTCTTTTAAACTTTAAGTCTGCAACTTTTGAGAACTCTTTTAAGATATCTTCTAAAGATTCTTCATCAAATTCTCTGTTAATGACAACTTCTTTATCGAGATGCTTTTTAGCATAAGAAAAACGGAACTTCGTTTCTTTTTCTATTTCTCTAAATGCATCCTTTAGTGTGGCATCTTTTAGATCTACAGAAACACGAATGTCTCTTATACTTTGCGCACTCCCGGGGTCTGCCATCAGTAGCCCATAAAAAAGGCTCTGTATGATAAAACCGTATAATGTGCGTTTTGTCAGCATTTTTATTAGGTGTATAGTTTCTTTTTTCATATTTTTAAATTGCTTTTATTAATAAAAAGGATAAGAGCATACATCCCGGGTCTGTGGCGCGCTCCCCCAAGCGGTTTTCCTCAGTCCGGGTTTTTTTATACCTGTATGCCGGTAATTGTGGTTTTTGCTAACTAGTGTTGAATTTTTCCATTTTCATAATTAAGATTTAGTTAATAAACAGTAACATCTTTACCATCTATGGCATATTTAAAATTACATGCTATACTTACGTTTTCTAGTACGTTCTTTAAGGTCTCGTCCTTAAACTCACCCGTAAAATGAGGAATGCGCAACTTATTTTTCTTTACACTAAATTCTACTCCGTACCATCTTTCTAAGGTATACTCAATCTCACTAAAAGAAGCATCGTTAAATAGAAGCTTTCCATTGAGCCAAGCCAAAGAAGTGGCCAAATCAAACTTTCTTTTTATGGCTTCTCCAGTTATCTTGTTAAAGTTGTAAGCCAAACCAGGAGTTAGGCATACATCTTTTTCGTCTTTGTTGAGTATTTCAAACTCATTGCTTACGCGTACCTTACCAGTAGTTAGTGCCACTTCTATGTTGTCTTCATCTTTAAAAGCTTTGATATTGAAAGAAGTCCCTAGGGCTTCTACCTTTATGGAGTCTCGAACCAAAACTATAAAAGGGCGGGTAGTATCTTCGGCCACATCAAAATAGGCTTCTCCAAATAGTTTGACCCTTCTTTCTTGACCTGCAAGTCCTTCCTCAAACTCAATCCTGCTCTCAGCATTTAGTTTTATGGTAGAGCCGTCGGGTAAAGAAAGAGAAGACTTTTGACCTTTGGGGTTTTCTCTAACTTCGATTTTCTTAGGAGGACTTACTTCTGTTATTTCATTTTTCTGAACTACAAAATGCAAAAAAGGTAGGGCTACAAAAAGCATTACCAACATGGCAGCCGCCATTAATGGTTTGTTCCTTTTGTCTCTTTTTTTGAGCCAATTGGTCTTTGCTTCCTGCTTTTTGATTTTTTCTTCTATTTGTTGTAACGCTTCTGATTCAAAAAGATAAGACGCCTCATCGTGGGAGTCATTCTCTGCGTCAAAGAACTGCTTTTCAAGATAAGCCTCCCCTTCTTTTGTGGCAAGCCAGTTAATTACCTGCTCTGCTTCTTTCAATGAGGCTTCGTTATCGAAATATTTCTTTATTGTATGGACACTTGGTTTTTGCATATTTTCTTTGCTTCTTACTTTTAAGACACCACTGAATACCTCAGGTATTACTCGGTTTCAAAAAAAATTGTAAAATTATTTTTATGGTTTACCAATACCTGTTTTATACAAGCATATCACATTCATTGGATAAATATAACACTAAAGTAAAAGTGGTTTGGAAGTTTTCACAGAAGAGAATTTATGCTTTAGACACCGCCAACGGAGGTCGGTTATGATTTTTGCTTTGTAGCAAACCATTTCTTGTTGAGCATACATATCGTTTAAAATGGCCTCACTTTTTAGCAAAAACAAAAAAAGCCGAATGCGAACATCCGGCTCTTTATATTAATTTAACCTAAAACAGATAATGCTTTTCTAGATACCGATGGTCTTGCGCACTAATTTATTGGCCCTATTGTAATGCACTTTAACGGTATTTTCAGAAATGTTGAAATGGGCTGCAATTTCTTTATTGCTCACACCTTCTAGCTTCATTTCAAAAACTTCTTTTCTCGAGGGCGAAAGGCTGTTGACCTTTTGCTTTACCCGCTCCTTCATCTCATTGAACAAAACGGTTTCTTCTGTCTCTCTGCCAACCGTTGTTTTTTGCTTGCTTTGCTCTAGATATCTTAAAATCTCTCTCTTTCTGCTTCTTAAAACGTTGAGGCATCTATTTTTTACGCAGGTAAACAAATAGGCCTTTATGCAATCTAAAGAAGATAAATCTTTGTTGGATTGCCACAATTGTACAAATACGTCTTGTACCGCGTCTTCCGCAAGGTGCGGAACTTTTAACAGCTGGTAAGACTTCCTCAGTAAAACTGGATAGTATTCCTTGAAGTGTTGTTCAAACAGCACATCCCTCCCAGCCTTTTTTGTTGATAGTTGGCTTTCATTTTTCATATTTAATATGCTTCAGTTAAGATGTTGAACTGAAAAGGGTCAGTTAGTGAATACAAGTTATAAAAATTTATCCAAAAAAACCTAAATTTTTTTTTTGCTTTTTTTGTACTAACATTCGAGCTTTTATGGAAATAGCTCTTAAAATCATCAAAACCAGAACCTTGCAGTTCGCCAGGATCATACAGCAATTGGGCTGGCTTTATGCGCTCATTGTGGCGTTTGTAAGCTTATTTATCATTTACGTAATATTTGGTGCAGCACCCAATAAAAATACAGCTTACGTTATAACAGGCATAAGCGCATTTTTAATTTTTAGCATACACACAGGCAGGGCAGATAAGCTTTTTATTATGGGCATTACAGATAAGCCCTACCAAGTTTACTTATGCGAATACTTTATTTTGGAGCTGCTACCAATTGCTTACCTTTTGATCGGCAGATTTTATGAGCTTGTTGCTTTTTTGGCTTTATTGCCATTTGTTTTGGGTTTCTTGCCCCTGAGTTTCTTTTACAAGCAAAGGAAAAAGACTTTTAAGTCTTGGCCTATAGCTAGCCAGGATTTTGAATGGATTTCGGGCCTGAGAAGAAGTTACATGGTTTTGTTGTTCATTTATCTACTGGCCATAATATCTTTGAGCGTACCTTTTTTGAGCCTATTATTTGTTTGGTACCTAGCCCTCTCGTTGTGTTCCTTTTATAAGGAATCGGAGCCACTTCAAATCTTATTGGCCAGTGAACAAACCGTGAATGGCTTTCTGATATCAAAAGTTTGGGCGCATCAAAAAAATTACTGGAAGTTTGTCTTACCGATAGTCTTTATCTACGGTATTATGTACCAAGAACATTTGATCATAGTCGTTCTATTTGTTTTATTTGTAATGATTGGGCTCGCTTTTGCCGTAATCAATAAATACAGCAATTATACCCCTGGAGAATATACTGGCAATGATCTCTTAAATACCTTGGTTTTTGGCGCAGTGCTAATACCGTTTCTTGCACCTTTGCCCATAGTTTTACTGCTAAGGAGCACGATTAAGGCAAGAAAAAATCTACGCTATTATTTTGAGGATTGAAGCAAAACAATCTGGCTAGAAAAGGCTGTTTTGCTTACCCGCTATTTTAAAGGTACCGTCTTTGTTCTCTTGCAAGAAATATCCTTTCTCTCTGGCTACCCATTCTACAAAATCTTGGTCTCTCGCTGGCAGCTTTTCATCTGAAATATACACCCTGAACCAAAAATGAGTGTCTTTATTTTCCATGTCTAGTTGACCGTCTTTAAACAATCTGCCGCGAATGTAAGAGACCTTTTTTGCGTAATTGGTAAATTCTTCCCAATCCTTTTCGGTAGCTGCGTCCACTATTTTGTTGATCACTGTTTCTCGATGTATGTCGTATTCCTGGTTGAAAGCCTCGATCAATCTTTCTTCTTTTTTAGCGCGTTCTCTCGCCTCTTCATCTTTTGCAGGTGTTTTATGCCCTTTTTGTTTATTGGCCTCTTCTTGGTTACTTACATCTATCTCCTCTACGATCAAGGTCCTTAGGTAGGCTCCTAGGTCCCTCACTTTGCCATCATCAAATTTTTCTTTAGCATAATTCATCCTGCTAAGCAAATCAGCCTTGCTGAATTCCCGAACAAAAGAATTGGCCTCTTTTTCGCTGATCCCCATCGATACCATCTTTTCTGAGATTTCTTTAAGATCTGGGCTGTTGCTCCAATGCTGATCGTTAAAAAACTCGATTTTTTTCTGCCGCTTGATCTTGAACTTGATCTTATCTACCTTCCTTCCTTCTTTTATTTCCTGAAAATCAAAGGTAATATCGCATTGGTTGGTAAGGTCTTTTTGTGCCTGTTCGATCACACGCTTCTTAAAGTAGTTATAGCTGCGGTACTTTTTCTCTATGCCCAGCATCTGCTTTATGCGGTCTACCTTTTCTGTCCTCTGCCCTATTTTCTCGTACTGCTTTAACAACTCATAAATACGCATAGAATGCGTACTTTTTAGCGAGAGTACGTTGTAATCGTAAAAGCTGGTAAACCTTTCCTTTAGATCCAAAAGATGGGGTTTTAAATCCGGAGCAAACTTCAACTCTATAATACCCTTCTTGTTCTTGTGGCTGGCCCTAGCTAAAAATGGAAACTGATCTAAATCTCCGTTTTCGTGCCTTACCCGAACGATGCGCTTCATAAGTCTTTGTACGATTTCTTCCATTCTTACATAAAGCGCATCTGAATCCACACCAACAATGTCTTGAAAATCCCTGATACGCATGCGATAGGTCTTAAAGTCCTCATCCCCTTTTTTAACCTGCATGGCCATCAAATAGATGATTTTCATCTCTATGGGCGAAAGATTGTACTCAGCATTGACCAGGTAGTTACTCTTAACTATCAATTTCCTTTTTCCTGGCAATGTAGACAAGCTGTTTTGCATATTTCAGATGTTGCTTTTCCAAAGTAAATGAAAGCTAAAGCAATTGCAATACTTAAAAGCAACATCAGGCTATATTCGACTTTCATAATGTTGCTTTTTGGCAAATCTCTCTTTCATAATGTTGCTTTTAAGAGAAAACAGGCCTGCAACATCGTCTTTACCCGCAGTATACTATATCAAGTAACGCGGTCAGTTTTTTAAGAACAAAAGGTAAATGCCATATCTTAAGCATACAGAGGCACCGGATATTGGTATTTGGTACTGTATAAAGACAACTTTTTACAACAAGAGGAATAGCGTAAACCAAAAAAGTGTGGTTTCAGGGTCAAAAAACATGGAAATTGGCCGTCGTTAATTTTGTAAGGATTTGCATCGATCCCCCAAGTTTAAAAGCAACTAAAAGATGCTAGAGGGATATTCTACGCTTTAAAAGCAACTTAATGAAAGGTTTCGAGAGATGTTGCCACCGAAACACTTTCAATTTGTTGCTTTTAGAAGTGAAACTTTCGTTCCGTTGCTTTTATAATGATCATTTCTCGTGTTTTGCCCGTACAACGCTAAAATAAATTGAATTATACAGCAAATAATCCTTCTATTGCATTGTGTAAGGTTCATATGTTGCAATACGACTTTCAAATAGTTGCTTTAAGACACTTTCAAAGCGTTGCTTTTGATGTTTACAGAGTATCGCTTTTAATATTTCTCAACCTATTACAGAGGTTTCGACTTTCAAATAGTTGCTTTAAGATAGGTCACTTCCATTTAGTTGCTTCATACTTTCACTTTGTTGCTATTGACAATTCAAAGTGTTGTAGTTCACTTTCAAAGTGTTGCTTTATAATTCCAAAAGGTTGCTTTAAACTTTCTATAGGTTGCTTTTAAATAGCATAACTAATTGTTTTTCAGTAAGTTAAAATAAGCTAAAACTATTAAAACTAATAAAATAATTAAAAGACACTATAATACGCCAAACGGCTTGTAGTTTGTTTGGGTAATTTTTTTAATCAATTATCTTTACGAAGGTCCATGGCAAGAATAGGCCTAGGTTTTTTGCGTATACAGCATGTTTTAACTTTAACGTTGATAGACCGCAAAGTCAAAGCATAAAAAAAGCCCATGCATTTATTACATGGACTTGTAGATTTGTTAGCGCTAAAATCTGTTATATCAGGTCTTCTAATTTCAGCTTACTGAAAAGGTGAAGTCTGTCCTTTTCTGCGCAATTTATATCATGTACTATTTGTGTATTTGGATTGTAAAGTACTTCATAGAACTCATATCCTACTCTGTAAAGTAGTAGCTCGTACTTTCCAAAAGGGATGCTGCTCACATATTCTCCTTGTGGGAATACCAAATCACCTTTTTTCGAAAGTGGTAGGTTATTGAATTTTTCTGATGTCATAAGTTTAGTTTATTTGTATTTGTCTGATAAACGGAGGAAGGCAAGCTTTTGTAGCACATCTTAAGATTTATTAAAGACTTAAATCAAAAAATAAATGATCCGTGTAATTTTTAGATTCATTTTACATTTGCTTGTTATCATGGATTTTACAGCTGAAAGATCGATAATAATTGTTCTAGTATTTTATGTAAAAACATAAAAAAAGTAACTATTTACGCTTAATCAAATAACATAGACTATTGGAAAGTCAATATTATAAAATGAATTATTGTCTATGAAATTTATATCGTTTTTGTAATTTATTTAGTAAATTCTATTTAAAAGGCAATCGTATAATTCCTTTATACAATAGTTTAATTGTATATTTATAAAATTTTTAAATAACTGATAATCAATTATTTATGTAGTAATTATTGGTGTATTTTTAGGTATACCAAAAGGTAGAGCTTTAGATATACTATAGTAAATACTTATAAGTAGTAGTATAAGTATATGTATAGTTATACTAATATTAATAGATATAAGTATTGTAATACTTATACTTATAAGTATCTTTGTAAGTGTATAGGTAAATATAATGATACTTACAGCTCAACATGAAAACCATTGCTATTGTAAACAACAAGGGAGGGGTCTCTAAGACGACCACCGCAGTAAATCTCGGGGCGGGCTTGTCTCGAAAAGGTCAAAAAGTATTGTTGGTTGATTTAGACGGTCAGGCCAACCTAAGTCAAAGTCTAGGCGCTGTTTCGGACGGCATCGACATGTACAAGGTCTTTAAGGGTGATATTGGGATAACTCCCCACAAGATCAATGAAAACCTACATGTAATGCCCGCCTCTGAATTGCTGGCCGACCTAGAATTGGAATTGGTCTCCGAGTTTGAAAGGGAGCGGTTTCTCAAAAATGCGCTCAGCGAAATCGAGCGTGAGTACGATTTTGCTATCATTGATTGCGGGCCCTCGAAAGGACTGTTGACGGTCAACGCGCTTACGGCCTGCGACGATATCATCATACCATTGCAATCTGAGTATTTGGCCCTACAAGGTGTTCGCTCTTTAACGGATTTGGTGTTTAGGGTAAAAAAATCACTGAATCCGAAAGTGAGGATCCTAGGTGTTCTGATCACCATGTACGACAAGCGAAAGATCCTCAATAAAAGTATTGCTGCGGAAATAAGCCAGCACTATCCTGTTTTTGAAACCATTATCCGAGAAAATGTCTCTTTGGCAGAAGCGCCCACAGCAAAAAGCGATATTTTTAACTATGCGCCAAGAAGTATGGGCGCAAAAGATTATGAAAATTTGACAAATGAAATCTTGAGTAAGTATGAGTAAGAAATTGAACGTAAGTGGACTTTTTAGTTCTGAGCCATTACCAGCCGAAGAAAATGAAGCGCTCAAGGCTCAATCCAAGACAGAAAAGCCTAAGCCTGCAAAGCAAAAGAAGGCAAAAACTGAGGAAAGCGCCAAAAAGCAAGCAGCCACCCAAAAGGTGGAAGACGCCAATGCGACCAATGTCAACCTCAGTTTGAACCTTGGCAAAATCAAGAAAAAGAAGCCGATCGAATACATTTCATTCAAGCTCAAGCGCGATGTACATGCGCAATTGAGTAAGATAGCTAAAAAGGAAAACATCGATTATACAGGCAATCTGATACATTTGGTTCTAGAAGATTTTATAAAACAATATCAGAGTACTGAAGATTGATTGCCGAATCAATTGTTTTTAAGCCATTTGGGAAATTATTTTACTTGAGACCACATAGTCAAAGGCTTTCCTTTAAAATCCTTTAAATTCACTAAAAATACATGGAATCCATAGAGCTTTTTTTTGACGATAAGCAGATACGAACCGTATTCGACAAAGATGAAGGCGTACATTATTTGGTGATGTTGGATGTCATTGCAGTATTAACTGAAAGTGCTCGCCCGACTGACTACTGGTACAGACTTAAAAAACGCGAGAAAGAACAGACCGGCCTTGACTTGTCGACAATTTGTCGACAACTGAAAGTAGAGGGAAAAGACGGGAAAAAATATTTGATGGATTGCGCGGCCAAAGAAGGCTTGTTTAGGATTGTACAATCCATTCCATCGCCCAAAGCGGAGCCTTTTAAGCAGTGGTTGTCCAGAACTGCGGCCAATTACTTAGATGAGAGGCAAAACAAGCGTCTTCATGCCTATCGCAAACTCAAAGAAACCCAAACCAAATTTTTTGAAAGGCTAGAAGCGCATGGTATTGATGAAAATGCATTCATGAGAATTTTGAACAAGGGAGACGAGGTCTTGTTCGATGGTGAAGATATTCGCAAGAAGTTTGGGTTAAAGACAGATGAAGACATCGATCATTT
>CAKZMZ010000277.1 GCA_937129345.1 uncultured Thalassovita sp.
TATCACTGTTGATCAATGGGTAATATTAGATCAACTAAATGCAAGAGATGGTATGAGCCAAAACGAATTGGCCGAATGTACTTATAAAGATGCGCCAACGGTTACCAGAATTATTGATATTCTCTGTAAAAAGGAATTGACCAAAAGAGTGATGGACCCCAATGACCGTAGGCGATTTAAAATCATGCTGACTCAAGAGGGTAAAACTGTGATTGAAAAGGCGCTGCCAGAAGTTTATGCTATTAGAAAGCAAGGTTGGCAAGGCTTAGAAGATAATGACTATGAGCATTTAATGCGAATATTAGATACCATCTATAAAAACTTTTAAATAAAAAACCACTGAAACTATGCAAAGCTGGGTAGCTATTCCTGAAAATTCAGACTTTACTTTATACAACTTGCCATTTGGCATTTTTGAGCACCCAACCGATGGCCCTCGGATAGGAGTGGCCATTGGTAATCAAATCATAGATATGTACCAAACGGCGCAGCTAGGCCTTTTAGATTCTACTGGCGCACCGGCAGAAGTTTTTGCCAACAGATACCTTAACGACTTTATCGCTTTAGGCAGGCCTGTTTGGGCAAGAACGAGGCAAGTGCTCACAGAGCTTTTACAAGAAGGCAACGAGCGCTTACAGTCGCACCAGAATGAGGCTTTACTGCCCATGGAGAGCACTAACATGCTTTTGCCGGTTAAGATTGGCGACTATACAGATTTTTATTCAAGTTTAGAACATGCTACCAATGTAGGTAAATTATTTAGACCGGACAATCCCTTGTTGCCCAATTGGAAGCATTTGCCTGTCGCTTACCATGGCAGGGCTTCTTCCATTGTGGTATCAGGCACTGATATTCATAGGCCGCAAGGGCAGACCATGCCTGCCGATGCAGAGCACCCTGATTTTGGGCCGTCTAAACGTATGGATTTTGAACTGGAAACCGCATTTATAATTGGAGAAGATACGGAATTGAGCCATGCCATACCTGTACGAGAAGCAGAGAAGTATATGTTTGGTATGGTGCTTTTCAATGATTGGTCAGCTAGGGATTTGCAAAAATGGGAATATGTGCCACTCGGGCCTTTTCTTGGTAAAAATTTTGCCTCCTCCATTTCTCCATGGGTAGTTACACTCGAGGCATTGGAACCATTCAGAACGACTTGCCCTGAGCAAGAACCCGCTCCTCTACCTTATTTGCAGTCTAAAAAGAACCGCACCTTTGATATCAATTTGGAGGTTTATATACAAGCAGACGGCCATGAGGAAACGAAAATCTGTACCTCAAACTTTAAATACCTGTATTGGAACATGAGCCAACAATTGGCACACCATACGGTAAACGGCTGCAACGTAAATATTGGCGATATCATGGCTTCGGGTACCATCAGTGGTGCTGATCCCAATTCTTTTGGATCTATGCTAGAGTTATCCAAAGGGGGTAAAGAAAAAATACATATCGGCGATGGTATTGAGCGTACCTTCTTAGAAGATTATGACACGGTTATTATGCGTGGTTATGCCCAAAAAGGCGCAATCAGGGTGGGTTTTGGCGAAGTAAAAAGTCAGTTGTTGCCTGCGCTGAACACAGATCACCACTAAGCGATTTTATGTAATGCATTAAAATTCATCCTTGAATGAAGATGACAATAAGCCAACCAATGAAAACCATTGACCCCTCTAAGCTTTCCACTGCCGATTTTCATAGCTACATGCTTGGATCAGTAGCACCCCGGCCCATTGCTTTTGCAAGCACGGTCGATAAGGATGGGAAAGTAAACCTGAGTCCTTATAGCTTTTTTAATGCCTTTAGCTCCAACCCGCCGGTCTTGATTTTCTCGCCTTCTAGAAGGGTAAGAGATAATACTACTAAGCATACCTTGGAGAATATAGAAGAAGTAGCTGAAGTAGTAATCAATATAGTGAATTATGACATTGTAGAGCAAATGTCCTTAAGTTCTACGGAATATGATAAAGGAGTGAATGAATTTGTAAAGGCCGGCTTAACAGAAGTGCCTTCTGAAAAAGTAAAACCACCAAGAGTAGGAGAGTCGCCCGCTGCTTTTGAGTGCAAGGTAAAGGAAGTGATCAACTTAGGTACAGAAGGTGGCGCAGGGAATTTGATAGTTTGTGAGATTGTTCTGGCCCATTTTAAAGAGGGAATATTTGACCAAGCGGGCAAAATAAATCCTTATAAATTAGATGCTGTAGCACGCATGGGCGGTAATTGGTATTGTCGGGCGCAAGGCGAATCACTGTTTGAAATACCCAAGCCATTACGAGAAAAAGGTATAGGTATAGACCAAATGCCTGAGGCTATAAAAAATAGTGAAGTACTTACCGGAAACCATTTGGGCAGATTGGGCAATGTGGCCAAATTACCAGAAAAGCAAGAAGTAAATGAGTATGGCAATAGCCAGTTAATGTTGGAGTTTAAAAAGAGATTTTCGCAAGATAAAAATTCTATGCAATACCACTTGCATGAACAGGCCCGAAACTTATTGGATGAGGGTAAAGTTATGGAAGCATGGAAGGTGCTTTTACAAGATGTCTGATGCAAAACCTTTAGTGGAATTTTGTTATTTTGCAGCATAAAACGTGTTAAGCACGTGTTTTAAGAAAGATTTTTTATGAAAAAGATATTTATATTTTTAGCGGTTTTTAGCCTATTTGGTTTTAGAGCTTGTGTTGAAGAAGAAGTGTTACAAACTATAAAGGTTGCACCTTGTACCAACCCAAGTGAGAATATCATTACAGAGACTGCTATTGAAGGTGAAATAGGACAAATTGCAGGTATTTGGGTCATTAACATAAATAATAATGAAAAGAAAGTTAGATGTGTGCCTTGCAATTTGCCTGAGAACTATAAAATATCTGACCGACCTATAAAGTTTGATGCCTCTTTTTTAGAAATTCCACCTAATGTACGTTTAGTCGGTCAACCTATAGAATTGAAAAGGATTTATTAACCTCACTTTTATTAAAATATTAAGGCTCCCTAGTTCAAGTCTTAGCATAGCGAGACTTGGACTAAACAAGGATTATGGGAGTATAGTAGAAGTCTCCTGACTTCGTTCAATGAGCAACCTTGTATAACAAATCGAAGTCAGAGACTCATTGTAATTTTTACGACAGAAAAATATGTAACAGGTCATAGACCTGCGGCAGTGCATTTATTTTTATCTATAGTTTTGTGAAAGCTATTTTAGATGGTGAAAATTGTTAAGCTGTATAGTCGTCGAGTCGGGACTTTGAGAATTTCAATTGGAAAACCATTTATTTTTTGGTGAATTACATATCAAGAAATTACTTAACCATTAACTTCCCTAAGCCAATTTATCCCCAAAATGCTTTTTTAGCTTTTGTATTTTAGGCGAAATCACAAAGGTACAATAAGGCTGATAAGAGTTGGACTTGTAGTAATTCTGATGCTCTTCCTCTGCTTCGTACATCACCTCGTAAGGACTTATTTCAGTAACAATGGGATTGGGCCATAAATCTGTGGCGTCGGTTTTCGCTTTAGAGGCTTCAGCAATTTTCCTCTGCTCATCAGTATGATAAAAAATGACCGAACGGTATTGTGTACCTGCATCATGTCCTTGTCTGTTTAAAGTGGTTGGATCATGGGTTACCCAAAAAACTTCTAGCAATTCTTCAAAACTGATAACATTCGGGTCAAACTTAATTTGGATAACCTCGGCATGGCCAGTTCTGCCTGTGCAAATTTCGCGGTAAGCAGGATTTTTGATGCTCCCACCTGCGTAGCCTGAAACTACAGAGTGCACGCCTTTTAAATCTTGAAATACCGCTTCGGTACACCAAAAACATCCCCCTCCTAAAGTTGCCAATTCAAATTGTTGTGTTTTATCTTCTGCCATTTTTGCTTCAGTTATAAGTTAATTTGCATCAAATATCATCAAAACAAAAGCTTAAAGGCAAAGTTCAGAAAAATCAATGCAAACTAATGACCTTGGCCATTTTCCAAGTATCTTCTTCTTTTCTCCAAACTACTATAAACTTGCTCGGCACAGAAGGGGCATCGGGTTCCTGATTGTTGAAAAACTTATGGTAGCCGATTTCCACTGCGCCATAATTCTTGATCGAATAAACTTCTATACTGCCCTCGATGAGCGTTCGAATTACTTTGCCGCAAATATTTTTTTCAGTGCTTTCAATAATTTCTTTTTTCGAAGTATTCAATCCACCCTGATCATGAAAAAACTCAATATCTTCAGCCATCATATTGGCTTGGGTTTCCATATCGCAATTGTTGTAAGCGTTAAAAAACTGCTTATCGAGTGCACAGATTTCATCATGTAAAGCTTGGTCAACAGGTTGGTAGTCGGGTATTTCAGATAAAGAGATTTGAGAGAAGCTATTAGAAAAGGCACAAAAACAGAAGAGTGAGCCAAGGAAAATTCGGATTTTAAAATTCATCAGATGCTATTTAGTTCCAGCTGTAAGACAAGCTCTATTGTTAAGCGGTTACATAAAATACTGTTTTGTGCTATACATATGCTGCTTTTGATACTAACTTAATTAAATGTGGCTTACTCCCTAAGATTTCTATAAATTTGAGAGCATAAATCAATACCTAACTGAAACACATGAAAAACAAACTTCTACTCCTATTATTCCTTTCCTTTTTATTCCAATGCCAAGAAAAAACTGCCGATACTGTTGTCGAAGAAGATATTCTTGACTTTGTGGATCCTTTTATCGGAACAGGTTTTCATGGGCATACTTTCCCCGGGGCGACCTTGCCATTCGGTATGGTGCAATTAAGCCCCGATACGCACTTAGATGGTTGGGATGCCAGCAGTGGTTACCATTATGACGACACCCAGATTTATGCTTTTAGCCATACGCATTTAAGCGGCACAGGCATAGGCGATTTAGGCGATGTGGCCTTTTTACCTTATTCCAATTCTACTGATACCATTCCCGTTGCCCAATTCGAAAAGACTACAGAAAAAGCTTCACCAGGGCATTACCGAGTAACTTTGAGCAATTTTGAGGTAGATGTGGAATTGACAGCGACTACAAGGGTCGGATTGCATCAATATACATTTTCTAAAAGCGACGACCGCAATATAATGTTGAATTTAGCACACATTTTACAACCAAGTTGGGGCGGTGCTGTGGTAAATAACAAGGTGGAAATCCTGAACGATACCACTTTACAAGGCTATCGAGAAACTACAGGCTGGGCCAAAGACCATGTAGTGGCTTTTAGAGCAGAATTTTCTGAGCCTTTTACGGCCACAAAGGTCTTTATTGAAGGGGAAGAGGTAGAAACCAAAAATGTGAATGCAAAGGATGCGCAAATCCATTTTAAGTTTGCAAAATCAGATGCGCCTTTACTATTGAAAGTATCCATTTCTCCGGTAGATGTGGAAGGCGCTGCCCAAAATATGCAAGCAGAGTTACCCGATTGGGATTTTGAGAAAGTAGTTGCCGAAGCGAAGCAAACTTGGCGAGATGCTTTGCAAGGAATCACCATAGAAACGGCAGATAAAAACATCAAAACCAATTATTACACTGCTTTGTATCACAGCAAAATGTCGCCTTTTATTTGGCAAGATGTTGATGGCCGCTACAGAGGAATGGACAAACAAATTAGGCAGGCCGAAGAAGGGCACGTTAACTACACCGTATTTTCACTATGGGATACTTTCCGCGCTTTTCATCCGCTGCTAACCATTACCAATCCTGAAAAAGCACAAGAATTGAGCGAGGCTTTGGTAGTGAAGTACCAAGAAGGCGGTATCATGCCCAAATGGCCTTTGGTTTCTAACTACACAGGTACGATGGTGGGCTATCCCTCGGTTTCAGTTTTGGCCGATGCAGTAGCCAAGGGCTTAGCGCCCAATAATTTGGACGATTGGGTGGAAGCTTCCGTACAAACGGCTACTTGGCGACCTGATTTGAAGGAAAAGTTTGGTGAAGGCATTGCCAACAGTGTGATGCCCATACATATCTATTTTAAAGAAACCTTGGGTTGGGTGCCTCAAGATTCTATTCATTCCAGTGTGTCTTATGGATTGGAAATGGCCTATTATGATTGGTGCGTAGCCCAAATAGCCAAAGCTGCGGGCGATGCAGAAACAGCAGAAGAATTCTCTAAAAAAGCAGACTACTACAAAAATTACCTTGACCCAGAAACGGGTTTGATGCGCGGTAAAAATTACGATGGTTCTTGGGTAACCCCCTTCAGACCAAAATTCTCAGACCACGAAGATGGCGATTATGTGGAGGGCAATGCTTGGCAGTGGAGTTTTTTTACGCCACATGCCATGGATCAAGTTGAAGAATTATATGGAGGTAAAGACCAATACGAGGCCATGTTGGATTCTCTGTTTTTGACCAGTTCTGAAATTGAGGGAGAACGGGCATCTAGTGATATAACTGGTTTGATCGGACAATATGCACACGGCAACGAACCTAGCCACCATATGGCTTATTTATATAATTGGACCAACGCCCCACACAAAGGACAGGAAAGATTAGACCAAATTATGCGAGAGTTTTATTTACCTGAACCTGCGGGTATTATTGGCAATGAAGACTGCGGGCAAATGTCGGCTTGGTATGTAATGAGCGCTTTGGGTTTTTACCAAGTTTGCCCGGGAGATCCCACTTACACCCTTGGTAGACCTATTGTGGACAAAGCAAAAATTAGAGTGACAGGCGGGGATTTTGAAATCATCGCTCATGAAAATTCACCCGAAAATAAATATGTGCAAAAAGTATTGCTCAATGGAGAAGAGCTCAGCACGCCCTTCTTTACCCATAGTGATTTGGTACAAGGCGGGAAGTTGGAGTTTTTTATGGGTAGCAAGACAAAGTAGAAAGCAAACCCTAAAGGCAGTTCTTATCGCCTTTGGGGTTTAATATTTTATTTTCAGAACAGTGTTTTCATCAAATATTTATTCTGAAGAATTTTTACCAACAATTTCTTTAGTATCAATGAAAATTCCATCGTAGTTGCTGCCTTGATAAGCTCCCCACTTTATTTTTTTAAAGATTGGTATTTGGGTATCCATTCTGCGTACTTTCATACCACTAAAATTATAAGTCTCTCGCAGGTTGGTACTATGGCAATAAATGATATCTAAAAAGCCATTATCATCTAGGTCTCCAATCCAAGGAGTTGAAGATAAATTGCTGCCTTCAATATTTTCAGTGATTTGCAGCATATCTCCACTTCTAAATTCAATTACAATTAAAGAATTATAGAAAAACTTCTGATGGAATTTATTTACTTCTTGAAAATTTAGGCTCATTATAACTTCATCAATACCATCTCCGGTAACATCTACAGCCAATGGAGTTGTATTTTGGTAGAACCCTAAAGAATCTCTAAATTCAATATTACCTGTAGAACCATCCACCATAATTTGGTCGCTCCAAGTCAAATTAGGCCAAACCCCTCTACCAAAAGAGACGAAAATATCTGGTATGTCATCTTGATTAAAGTAGCCTAAGTTTATAGAGCTGTAACTTTCAGTGTTTGGTATTTCAACTTCCCAAATACGCTTATGGGTTTTACCATCAAAAGCGAGCAGTCTGCCATTTACAGAATTGCTAATTATATCTAAAATGCCGTCTCTATTAATATCCACTCTCACCGGAGGGCCTATATACCCTTTGTTGGCGCTACTATCCAAACAAATAGCGCTACTTAAATCTCCTTTAACCACATTGTCTAATGTAGTTATGTAAAGACCGCCGCCAACAGTTTCGCCTCCACTCCCGAACAAGACCTCTGTTTTACTGTCTTCTTTTGAATTAAGTACTACAGGCGAAAGATAGGTTTCTTTTCCATCGGGCATTGTAGCACTAGACAATAACTTTCCTGTTTTTGAACTTACAATCATTAAATACCCTGGAGGTCTGTTTGGGTCATGTGGTTCTACAAATACGTCACCGCCATTAGAAACCAGCAGATCTTGCAGGCCATCGCCATCTTGATCAGAAATTAATTGGGGATTGTAGAAATTGAATAATTTAAGCTTTGATTTTTTATTTACTTTCTTGAATCGCCAAAGTACTTTTCCATTTGCTCCGTTTATGCCTGTTAACTCGGCAGAGCGACCACCAATAAATATGTCTTCAACCCCATCATCTGTAACATCTTTAAATACAGCTGAGCCAAAGATTTGGTCTTTTGCGGATACTTTCCATAGTAACTTGCCATTTTTGCCATCAATAGCAATTACAGCAGAATCACAAGCTTGAAATTCTAACCTACCCGCACCCATTATAATATCTTTTACGCCATCTTTATTAAGATCGGCGGTCCTTGGTGAAGAGAAAGTGCCAAGGCTTGGTAAATCAATAATCCAATTATTTTGAGAAATAGCGAAAAAAGGCAGGAATAAAAATAGGCAAATACTTAGAGTAAGTCTTATAGGTCTAATCTTAAACTTAGTTATTTCTTTTGAGTTCATACAGCAAGCTGGTTGTTTTTGTGATTATTGTTTAAAAGCGAATGGCTGCTTCCTTTATTCAATCGATTAAAGCCATGTTTTGTTTGATCATAAATAAGACAAAAAGTTAACTTTACGGATTGAGCTCAAGACATAATTTTCTAGAATTGATCCTAGCCATGGTTATTAAGGGTTTACTCAACTTTAGGAGAGGGATAGTTAATAATTTGACAAAATTTAGGGGCTATATTTTTGAAGTAAATGAGTAAGATTTTATCTACACAAAGGTTTCCGTTTTTGATAGATGGAGGACTTTCTAACGTATTAGAGAGCCAAGGATGTAACTTAGAACATAAACTTTGGTCTGCAAGTGTGTTGGAGGCCAATCCTGATAAGATTTTAAAAGCACATTTGGCTTATCTAGAAGCAGGAGCGAAATGTATTATCACATCTAGTTATCAGGCGTCTTTTAAGGGGTTTTTCGAGCTTGGTTATTCAACTGAACAATCGAATGGGCTACTTCTTAAGTCTGTGGCACTGGCCCAAAAAGCAGTAGATATTTTTATGCTAGACAAAGAAAAAGACTTTAGGCCTCTTGTAGCGGCTAGTATCGGGCCTTACGGCGCTTACTTGGCAGATGGTTCTGAATACACAGGAGACTATGGGGTTTCTAAAGAGCAACTACAACAGTTTCACTTGCCTAGGATCGAATTATTAGATAACACCACAGCTGATTGCTTTGCTTGCGAAACCATTCCAAGCTTTGAAGAAGCCATAGTACTTTCTGATTTGCTCAAAAGAAGCCAAAAACCTGCTTGGGTATCTTTTTCTTGTAAAGACGGAACCCATATTTCAGACGGTACAGATATCCGTAAGTGTGGGTTATTATTTAAAGCGCATCCCAATGTATTTGCAGTAGGGATCAACTGTACGAAACCTAAATACATTTCTGAACTGATTCGAGCCTTGAAAGAATCAGTAGGAGATAAAAAAATTATTGTATATCCCAATTCGGGAGAAATGTATGAGTCCGCAACTAAAACCTGGTTAGGGACCTCTTCTCTTGATGCTTTTGTAAGAATGGCCAAAAGCTGGATAAATGAGGGAGCAGATATTATAGGTGGGTGTTGCCGTATTGGCCCAAAGCATATTAAAAAACTTGATGAAGTATTACTTAATCGCACAAAATAAAAGTTATGCGCCATAAATATCTACACGCTTAACTTAAGTCGTATTTTGCGATTCTCCGCTTTTTTCGGGATTTTTAGCCCATGAAAGAAGGCAAGCCCAGTTGGGTCTATTTGATATTATTGATTCTCTCTGGTGAAGCCATTTTTATCCTCCCTTTTGTGCTACCACGGGTTTTTAGGCCTACGGTTTTAGATGTTTTCCAACTTGATAATGTAGAACTCGGCCTTTGCTTTTCGGTGTATGGCGTAGTGGCCATGGTCTCTTATATTTTAGGTGGCCCCTTGGCAGATAAATATCCACCAAGAAAATTGATTGCCATTGCACTTTGGCTGACCGCTCTCGGCGGATTCATTTTTGCCCAATATCCTAGTTTTTTGATTTTGCAAATCATTTATGGCTGGTGGGGCTTTACCACCATTTTTCTTTTTTGGGCGCCTATGATCAAAGCAACGAGGGTTTGGGGCGGCAGCGATTCACAAGGTAAGGCCTTTGGCTTTTTAGATGGCGGTCGTGGACTCAC
>CAKZMZ010000278.1 GCA_937129345.1 uncultured Thalassovita sp.
CTTAATCCTGTCATTTTCAATCGGTGATTCCAAATTTGAGGCATAAATTCCAAAGTCGTAAAATATAGTGTCTCCTTTATCAGAAATAAGATAAGTCATATTTGAATCTATTCCGTTTATCGAAACCCTATTCAATTTGATTTTAGTCTCAATAGTAAATCCGCCTAAATCATATTTTTCTATCTCTGATTGAGAACATGAGAAAATTATCAAAAGGAATCCTATATGAATGAGTTTTTGTCTCAAAGTTCAAATTGTAGGTAACTTAGTCATATAACCACCAAAGTAAGTCTATTCTCCATATGGCTTTACTAACACCAAATTAAATATTAATCCATATCTAAGTATAACCATAATAAAGGATACTTGAAAGCTTAATATACAAGAATATACCCTTTTTCAATTAAATCCCACGCATAATCTCAAAAAGTAAACAAGCAACCAAAACCGTCTTCTAATTGCTCATCCCATTGATCACAAATTGATAGTCTCCTGAGCCTACTCTAATTTTTAAGTAGTTGCCTTCTTGCCCCAAAATCTCAATGCCCTCTACTTCTATTAAAGCCTCTCCCGATTCGGTAACGGACTGTTCTGTAGGTGCCATCAGATAAATGGTTGCGGTGGCATTTGCAGGTATGCTTGTCTGCATATTCAATGTTTCGCCATCTTTTTGCCAAGCCGATTTAATATCGCCATAGTTGCTTTCTAACGTGGCGCTTGCCTTGGTCAACCCACCTCCTACAGAAGGTTTGATAATAATGCCTTTGTAACCTGGTTTGTCCTCTTCAGTATCTATACCAGTAATGTTGCGGTACATCCAGTCACCAATGGCACCATAGGCATAGTGGTTAAAGGAGTTCATGCCCGGTGTTTGGAAAGTGCTGTCTGGTTTAATGCCGTCCCAACGTTCCCAAATGGTAGTAGCACCCATAGTTACAGGATACAACCAAGAAGGATAACTTTTTTGCATCAGTAGGGTGTAGGCCATGTCTTGGTAGCCCCATTCGCTAAGTACGTGGCAAAGGTAAGGCGTGCCCAAAAAGCCTGTAGTAAGGTGGTTATTATAACTCTTGATGTTTTCTACCAATCGTTCAGCGGCCTGTTCCCTTAGGTTTTCTGGTAGCATATCAAACTGCAAGGCGAGTACATAGGCGGTTTGGGTGCTAGATACCAACCTGCCGTTTGGTGTGAGGTATTCTTTTTTGTAAGCTTCCTTAATGTTTTTGAGCAGTTCGCTGTATTCCTCTGCCTCTTTTGTTTTACCTAGCACCTTGGCCGCTTTCACTAATAAGTTTGTCGAATGTGCATAGAAACATTGGGCAATCAGGTACTTGTCGGTTACGGCTGCCCTGCCACTATTGTCATCATCAGGGCGGTAAAATAGCCAATCTCCAAAGTGGAAGCCCGTATTCCACAAATAACCATTGCTCTTGGTTCCCATATAATCTACCCAAGCTTTCATACTGTTGAACTGTTGGGCCAAAATAGAAGTATCGCCATAGGCCAAATACATGGTCCAAGGGATAATGGTAGCTGCATCGGCCCAACCTGCAGAACCATGTGCATTCTTACCCAATACATGTGGAATTACATGAGGAACACTTCCATCAATTTGGTCTGCTTCCAAATCTTTAAGCCATTTGGCAAAGAAGTTCCGTACATCAAAATTAAAGGCAGCCGTTCTAGCAAAAGCTTGTGCATCACCTGTCCAGCCCAGTCTTTCATCTCGTTGTGGGCAATCGGTAGGTACATCTAAGAAGTTGCCGCGTTGACCCCACTGTATGTTGTGCTGTAGTTGATTAAGAAGTGGTTCTGATGTTTCAAACTCCCCTGTTTTTTGCATATCGGAATATAGGGCGATGGCGGTAAAGTTTTCTTTGGTCAATTCTCCGGGATAGCCTTCTACTTTAATGTACCTAAAGCCTTGAAAAGTGAAGTGAGGCTCAAAAACCTCTTCCACTTCCCCTTGTAAGATGTAGGTATTTTGTTGTGCTGCTGCCCTTAGGTTTGTTATATAAAAGTTGCCTTCCTTGTCAAGCACCTCGGCGTGCGAAATCGTTATTTTGGTGCCTGCTTCCCCACTAGCCTTTACTTTTACCCAACCAACAAGGTTTTGACCAAAATCTATGACCTTTTCACCTTTAGGGGTTTCAAAGATTTCTATCGGCTCAAAAGTCTCTTTTTTCCTGATAGGCTCGTTGTAAGTGGCAACCAAATGGGCTTTCTCATAGTCCGCTTCTTTAGCAGCGACCCAAACTATTTCATCAAAACCTACCTCGTTCCATCCGGGCATTTCTTCGCGGGCATCGTACACTTCTCCATCATAAATTTCGGCACTAAGAATGGGTCCTGTGTTGCATTTCCATGTATTGTCAGAAATTATTGTCTCTTTAGAACCGTCGGTGTAGGTAACGTTAATTTGGCAAAGTAGGGCAATGTCTTTGCCATAGTGGTTAATACCGTCTTGCCAAGCCAATTTGCCTCGGTACCAACCGCTGCCTAGCGCTACGCCTATGGCATTTTTTCCAGACTGCATGTGATTGGTCACATCATATACTTGATACTGTAGGCGTTCATTGTAGCTCGTCCAACCGGGGGTAAGGTAGGCATCGCCCACTCGTTTTCCGTTGATGTAGGCCTCGTACATGCCATGGCTGGTGATAAAAGCAGTCGC
>CAKZMZ010000279.1 GCA_937129345.1 uncultured Thalassovita sp.
TTAAAATCTTCTAATGCAACTTTTAGCTCGTTTTTGCTAGCATTGATTACTCCCAGCTGTTGGTAGGCTACAGACCGCAAGGGTTCTTCTACATCTTCTGCACAAAGGTTTCTGTAATAATTGATGGCATCGGTCTCATTGTCCAAATTAAAATAGCAATGCGCCAAATTTAATTTAATGGCTGGGTCTGTTACTCCAAGAGAATCTATCAGAACCTGATAATTGTAGGCAGCAGTTACATAGTCTTGATCCTCGTAAGCTTCCTGCGCCTTTTTTTTGAGTTCGTTAATTACCGCTATATCTCCGGGATCGATATTAATTAACAAAAAAAGTAGCCAAATGGCCATGTATTTACCTATCATCATATTCTAATCACTTTTACTGAGATTACCATATCTATCATTAAAAGTACAAAAGCTGCTAGCAAAAAATAAAAATAGCGATTGGCTGCCGCATCGATTTTCTTGCTGTTTCGCAATTCTCCTTCAATATTTTCTATTGCTCTAATGAGCTGGGGCATCTCGTTGCGTTCATTGTTGATTTCGTAGTACTGCCCGCCCGTTACCTCTGCCAACTCTCGCAAGCTTTCGGGTTTAAGCTTGGTCACTATTTCGTTGCCACTGTCATCTCTTTGAAAACGATAGCCCTGAGGAATTTTACTACCTTGCTCCGTACCCACACCTATGGTAAATAAACGGATGTCTTCGCTTTGCAGTTCCTCTGCAATAGACATTGCGTCGGTGCCAAAATCTTCTCCGTCGCTAAACAAAACAATGATTTTGGATTGTTGCTGGTTTACTGCGTTATTTTCAGCCTTTTGATGCTTTTCTATGGCCATTTCTATTGCAGGAGAAAATTCCGTACCGCTATTAGACAGCAAATCGGTATTGAGTGTGCTAATGAACAACATCAATGCGCTTCTGTCAAAAGTGAGTGGGCACTGCAAAAAAGCCTGTGAAGAAAAAACAATCAAGCCCAGCCGATCACTACTAAACCTATCTATCAGGCGTTCGAGCTCTAACTTAGTACGCGCCAACCTACTCGGTTGTATATCGTTGGCCTGCATAGATCGAGACAGGTCTACCAGAAAATAAATATCCTTACCAACCGATTTGATTTCTTTTTGTGCCAAACCAAAAGAAGGGCCAAGCAAAGCCACGATCATTAAGACAAAATATAAAGTCCTAATGGCCAATTTTATAAATACCTGCTCAAACTGACTCTTTACCTGCCTGGCTATTTTTATGGTCCTGACCACATATAATGTATAAAGAATCAAGAAAACAGCAATAAACGATAGCTCAAATACCCCTAGTTCTCTAAAAAAAGTTAATTCCATCAAAAAATGAGTTATTCGTTATAATGATAGTCCAAAATTATGCAAAAGCCAACAAGAAAGTGCGCAGTGGTCTTATAAAAAAAGCACTTTGGCGCTTAAAAATGATACCCTGATTTATTTTTAAATTTTTATTAAAGTTATACTTGTTTATTAAAAACACATTCCATTTATTTGCACCACATTTTGCAAATCACGATTTGGCAAACGGGCACGGAGAGTTGCCTGAGTGGTTAAAGGAGCGGTTTGCTAAACCGTCATCGGGAAACCGATGCGTGGGTTCGAATCCCACACTCTCCGCTCAAAGAGATTAGGTTCGGGGTGTAGCGCAGCCCGGTTAGCGCACCTGGTTTGGGACCAGGGGGTCGCAGGTTCGAATCCTGCCACCCCGACGAACTTTCTCGATTTGTAAGCAATTACAAATCTGGTTCCGTAGCTCAACTGGATAGAGCAACTGCCTTCTAAGCAGTAGGTTCCAGGTTCGAGTCCTGGCGGAATCACTTAAGGCCTTCTAGCAGACTAGAAGGCTTTTTTTATGCATTTTCTTGAACAATATAAAATCTCAGGTATTACTAAAGTAAAGGGAATGGTCAATCTTTGATTTCTTTATCTCTAATCAAATTGCCTTTCCATCTATATTCTCCCAATCATTTTTTAGACCGATAAATACAACTGAGACCAATATGAAGAAAGTAAGCCTAGCACTCGACTGGACACCAAATACCAATCACATAGGTTTTTTTGTAGCAAAAGACAAAGGCATTTTTAAAGAGCATGGTTTAGAGATAACCATGCTAGATCCTGCTGAAGACAATTACCAAATTACACCTGCAAAAAAAGTAGAGACCGGACTGGCAGATTTTGCGCTATGCCCTATGGAAAGTGTCATTAGCTACAGAACCAAGGCCCTACCTTTTAAGTTAAAAGCAGTTGCTGCCATTTTTAAAGAAGACCTTAGCGCCATAGTTGGTAAAAAAAGCATCACTTCTCCAAAAGACCTAGACAATAAGACCTATGCCTCCTATCATGCTAGATACGAGGATGAAATCGTGAAACAAATGATCAGAAGCGATGGCGGTGAAGGAAGTTTAGAGATTGTGTATCCAGACAAACTTGGTATTTGGGATACAATATTAAATGAGAAATACGATGCTACTTGGATTTTTATGAATTGGGAAGGCGTACAAGCAAAAAAAGAACAAGCCGACTTATCTTATTTTAAATTGAAGGACTATGCCATTCCGTACTCGTATTCTCCTGTAATTGCCACCAATGAAGAAAGTATTAATATAAAAGAGGATGCATATAAACAATTTTTGGCTGCGACCAAAGAAGGTTTTCTCTATGCCAAGGGCAATGATAAAGAAGCTACTGAGATA
>CAKZMZ010000280.1 GCA_937129345.1 uncultured Thalassovita sp.
CTGCCGATGGAAAAAGCCGCTTGGAAAGTATGTGCCCCGCAAGGGTTATTATTGATATTTGAAACAAAGTGAAAATTGGCTTTTTTTTTAGGGTGAGAAATATCATATCAAACCCACCCTAAATCATATAAACAACTTCTCCTGCTTGCCTGTAATCTGTAACTCTCCGTTTTTAGCCTCTACGCTGTAGCCTTTTTTCTCATGTATCCAGTTAATGAAATCTGGCTCGTATTCGGGCAGTAAAAAACTTTTAAACCAAAAAGCAAATTCTTTGTGAGCTGTGTGCAATTGATTGTCTTTAAGCAACTTTTTGCGGAGGTATGGATTGTTCTTTACATAACCTCTAAAAAGATCAATGTCTTTACCCGTTGCCTTTTCTAAGAGTTTCTCTCCTCGCTGATCGCGCTCTTTTTCGTATTCTTCTCGCCACGCTTCGATCAATGCCATTTCTCTTTCTCTTTGGGCATAATAGGCTTTTCTCGCTGCAGTTTCCTCCTCTATTTCCTTTTCACGTAGTAATTCCATTTCGGTTTTTGTATTGGCATTTCGCTCAATAAGGCTAATTAAATAAGCTGCCGGATTTTTAACCCGCCCAGCTTTGTAACCTTGTTTGGTTTGCTCTATCAGCTCTAATAAATATTCAGGGTCGCGGCCCTCTTCTTTCAAATATCGGTCTGACTGCTTTTTGTCAATGCCCATTTCTTCAAAGGCTTTTTCTATCTCGTTAATGCCTTCTTTTCTGGCCGAATTCGCCCTTACCTGCTTGGGTAATCTTTTCTTTTTTATATGAAAATCGATTTGGGCGATTTTCCTTCCCTCCTTGCGCTCAGTAAATTCAAAGCTGATATCGCAGTGATTATCCAAGTCTTTCTTGGCTTGCTCAATGACCTTTTTCTTGAACATATTATAACTGCGATACTTATCCTGTAAGCGCAACATCCTTCTCAAATCGGCCACGGCAATGGTTCTCTTTCCTATCTTCTCATACTGCTTGATCAATTCGTAAATACGCATAGAGTATTGGCTCCTTAGCGAGAGTACATTGTAATCGTAAAAACTGGTAAACCTTTCTTTTAGGTCTATCATATGCGGCTTTAGCTTGGGCACGAAAATAATCCCAATAGTACCCTCCTTATGCTTGTGCATAGACCATGTTACAAAAGGGAACTGCTCTACATTGCCGTTCTCGTACCTGATCTGTACCACGCGGGTCATTAAACGCTTTACAATCTCAATCATCCGTTCATACAGAGCGTGGTTGTCTTTCAGACCCAAGTCTTCCTGAAAATCTTTGATGCGCAACTGATAGGTCTTAAAATCTTCATCGCCTTTTCTTACCTGCATGGCCATGAGGTAAATAATCTTCATTTCAATAGGCGTCAACCTATATTCCGCATTTACTAAGTAATTACTTTTTACAATCAGTGAACCGCTACCAATTTTTTCAGGATTGTCCATAGCCATACTTTTTTTCGAAAACTATCAATACAAAAAAATAAAAGCAACTCGGATATTTAAATGGTTGCATTTTTAGTCCTCAAAAGGTTGCTTTAAGGTAAATTAATTCCTCAAAAGGTTGCTCTATTGCAGAAAAGCAACCTTCTCGTAGTACCTAAAGTAATGGTTTAAGGTTCACATGAGCCTATTCCTCAAAAAGTTGCTTTAAATCTCTTTATATTCCTCAAAAGGTTGTTTTTAATGGATTTTCATTGTAAGACCTAATATTTTTTCACAAAAAAACACAAAACTGGATGACGTGGATACCCTAAAAAGTTGCCATGAGGACATCGACAACAGCGATAATGAATCACATCATAAGCACGGAAGAGAAATCATACGTACTAGTGCAATATCTGCCTTAGCAGAACACAATCTGCCTTGCCTTAAAAGCAACCAATTGCGGAAATATAAATAGAATCATACTATATAATTGATTATCAATTAGTTATGATTTATTATTAACTATCTAAAAGCAACTTTTTTTTTTAAATAACAGATGATATAAAAAGACTGGGGTTTATTTGAAGGAAATCGACTTGTTCAATTCCTCAAAAGGTTGCTTTAATCACGTTCTATTAAGGAACTAAAGAATTTAAAGTAAAGGTTTACCTCAAAAAGTTGCTTTTAATTGACTGGAATGCTCTTATAAAAGGTGGGTTTATGGTTTTGAAAAGGCTTTTTAGTGATACATGAAGGATTTTCCTCAAAAAGTTGCGGTTACTTCCTCATTTAATTGCCTTTCTTCCTCAATACGTTGCCTTTTTTCCTCAAAAGGTTTCTTATTACCCCTCAAAAAGTTGCTTTAATTCCTCAAAGCGTTGCTTGTGTCGTATGTTTCATGCTGAAATTCAGCTACTTAGCGCTAAGTAAAACATATAAAACAATATAAAAGAAAATAAAACACTAAAATTTAATAGAAGGATGATTGAGTGTGTTTTCTGATTTAATTTTTTGATATATAGTTATTAAATCTATAGCCATTAGGCTATGGAAGAATTATCATCTAAAAAATTTTTACAATATATAAATCGCCTATATAGGCGCCATTTTTACACTTAATTGTAGATCTTAATTTCACAACGTCCAATCCAACAAACTTAAAACCGATATAATCGACCAAGTCACAAACTTTTTAAGCTAAAAACTGTGAATATCAGCTTAGTCTGAGGGCTACTACTATTGAATCCGTACAAAAGGTTGCTTTTAGCTTTTTCTTTTGCGACCTCGCTTCTTTTGCTGTTCGCGTTTTTTTTCCTCTTCGGGTCTGTCGGGCACTTCGCCCAACTTTTCAACCAAAGCATCGATGGCCTCTTCGAGTATATCTTGTTGGGTGGTGTAGATATTACCACTTATTTTTTTGTGGTAAACGATGTTTTTAAGGGTTTCTAACTTGCCTTGTGAGATAAGAAAGGTCTGCCTTACAGTTTCGTTCAAATCAGGCTCTTTTCTGATTTCAACAGTTCCGCGGCTACTTAGTGGCAGGGGATTTTTGCTACTGCTTTCTTCTTGTATTTTTTCAGCGTTTGTTTTTTCCGAAGCCCGCTTTTCTGTACCAACATCCTGGGGTTCGTTTTCCTCTGTCCTTTTTGCAAGGGATTTGAGTGGGTGCTCAGGGCCACCACTTTTAGATATGACCTTGAATAAATCTGCGGATTTCTTTTTCATGACGATGCAGTTTTAATGTGAAATCGATATTTGACCTATTTGGCCAAACTCATTTTCTTGAGGTACTCCTCAGCTATTTTGAGATAATCTTTTGCACCCGGACTATCAGGTGCATAATCGTACACCAATTGCCCAAGTGTGTAGGCTTCTTGCAATGCTACATTTACACGTACCTTTGTCTTGAAAAGGTGCTCCTCCCCTATCATGGTCGTTACCTCCTGCTCCATGGCTTTAGAAAGCAATTTTTGCCTGTTGAACATGGTAAAGAAAGCACCTGCAAAACTCAATTTAGGATTGATTTCGTCCCTGATCATGTCTATGGTGAGCAGCACTTCTTTAAGGCCTTCTATGCTAAATTTTTCTGCATTGATAGGCACGAGCACATCTTGCGCCAACGAAAGAGCATTCACTGTGAGCAAGTTCAAGCTTGGGGGGGTATCTAAGAGGAGTAGATCACAATGTTCTTCTAAGTGGCCTATTTTTTTTGACAAGATTTTTTCTCGGCCTATTTTGTTGAGCATCTCAATCTCGAAACTACCGAGCGACTTGGTACATGGTGCCAGCAGTAGGTGGTCGTTGACTTTATGCAGGCTTTCCTCAACATCGTACTGATCGAACAATACCCCTTCTATGGTTTTTTCAGGGTCGTCGTAACCTAGGCTACTAGATAGATTGCCTTGTGGGTCAAGATCTATGGCGATGACCTGTTTTCCCATTTTACCAAAGGCACCGCTCAGTGCGCTTACGCTAGTGGTTTTGCCCACACCACCCTTTTGATTTGTAACGCAAATGATCATAAAAGTCGAGTTTTTAGAGGTTTAATATTGTATTACAATAGTAATAAAATATTTAAAATATTACTATATAAATATCAATAATATAATATTACAAGTATTATTTTATTCGTTTTATTGCTTAAACAAAAATTTGATATAATATAACCTGATAAAAAGGGCTGAATTTAAATATTATTAAGCGATTTAAGCAAAAAAAATCTATTAAACCTTAAATGTATAAGCATTGCATCTTAACAAGATTTATTCGGCTTTAAATTTTTTATAGTATTACTAATATTACAAAGTAATATAGTATTAAAAATATTACTTATTTTTTAGCTATTGGAATTTCGCTCAAAGATGCGAGGGCCATTCAACCAAATATCGTCTTATCAAAAAAAAACTCTATTGTTTTAGATGCTCATCATGGCGTAATTCTTTAAAAAAATGTGTTTGCCTTGGGGTCAAATTATAACTTTTTGTCTTTGGATAAACAAAGGCATCTGCTCTAAAAAGTGAGATGCACCTTTAACAACACCAAGAAAAAAATTGTGAAAACATGGCCACGATACAGTTTTGCATAAGGGAGAATGAAACCTATACTATCGATAGTTCTTCAGGAATACCTAAATACAGACAGCTCGCCAATATTATCATCAACCAGATAAAACAAGGGGAAATAAGCAGTGGCGATAAATTGTCATCCATTAGTCAAACAAGTGTCAACTATCTTTTATCGAGAGATACTGTTGAGAAAGCTTACCAACTTCTCCAAAAAGAAGGTTATATATACTCGGTTTACAGAAGTGGTTTTTATGTAGCAGTACAGGCGGATAAACTACCTACAAAAGTTTGCATAGTAGCGGGCCAAATGAGTGAGGCAGCATCTTGTGTTTATAATGCCTTGCTGGACCATAGGCAGTTGGTAAGTCCACAATTGTGTTTGCACCATTATCAAATAAAGCGGTTACAGGCGATTCTATCAGATAACTTAAACAAAGGATTTTTTGATTATTTTGTGGTTTTTCCGCAATTGCAAGCCTGCGATGAGGAATTGGCACAATGCTTACAGATCATTCCTGCCGAAAAGCTGATTTTACTAGACAAGCCTCTTAAAGGGCTTAAAGGGCATTCAGTAATTGCTAGGAACTACAGCCAAGACCTATTTGCCTTTTTTGAGAAATGCAATGAGGAGTTTCTGAACTATAGTATGGCTGAATTGATCTTACCTGAAGAATACTTTCCTGCGGAATGCATTACGGTTTTTAAGTTGTTTTGTGAAAAATACCAGATAGATTATCGCTTAACAGATGATTTGGAAAAACCGATGAAAGCCGGCAAGCTATATGTGACCATCTCTGAAAATTCTTTGATTTCGGTCTTGAAAACATCTAATGAAAAGAAGTACCGCTTAGGTAAAGATATCGGTGTAATTGCTCTTGGTACAACCTCTTATAGGCATGTGTTCGATGATCAAATTGCCTCTTTTAGTTACGATTACTGCAAAACGGCAAAACGCATCTTGGAGCTGATCGACAAAAAGCAAAACATGCAGGTAACCATTGAGGCCAACATGCAAATAAGTGCTTCTATTTAAACTGCTCGGGAGACCAAAGCGGGTTGCCTGCAGAAATAAACTTTACGGGAATATCCTTAGTGATAAAGCTCTCCAACCATTCTGCGCAATATGCCATCCCAGCTTCTTCGGAGTCTGCATGGCCCATAACGATCAACCCTTGTTCCATACCCAACTCATTGGCATCTCGAACGTACTCAACCGTTTCCCACTCTTGGCTTTCACCCACGATAATGGCCTGTATGCCGCGCTTGTTAAGCATTTCAAGATGCCTCTGTCGGCCTGCAGCACCTAGCACCATACCCACATAAGTTAATTCCATATCAGGATTGCCAACTACACGAACAGTATGGGTCCCAAATTTTTGAGCTATAAAATAGCCCAATTCTTTTAAGGTAGTTTTAGGAATGATGAATTTATGCTCCATGCCTTCTCGGTACTTTTCCCAACCAAAAGCCTGGATTACACCCGTATAAATGCCATCGGGCCGATGTCTGTGCCAGTGGTCATGGAAGCGAAAAACCACCATGTCGTTATCCTCAATAAAACTCAATTTGGCTTGTTGTACGGGATCACGTTCCAGTGGCTCCATGTCGTCTAGATGATTGTAAAAGGTAGGTTCGTGCGTAATTACCAAATTACAACCTTGTGCTTTGGCCTTTTTCAAAACCTCCATAGTGGCCATAAAGGTGGTGGCGATGCCGGCAACTTTGGTAGCTGGGTCGCCTGCTTTAAAAGTATCTACCGTTTCTTTTTGCCATTCGCAGTTTACCTCTTCTTTAATAAGTGCAATGAGCTCTTGTGCCGTAAGCTCTGTTGTCTGGGCTTTTAAAGTATTACACTGTATGTAGGTTACAGATATGATAAGCAGTAAAGGTGAAATGATCTGTTTCATAAGAGGTGATTTGCATAAAAAAAGGTGTGCTTTATGGGCACACCTGCAAGGTAAAAAATTTTCGATAATTAAAGTTTTTCCTCCTGTTCGTATTTGGGCGTAGGCCTGTACTTTTGAAAAGGAATCTTTAAGAGTGTTCTCAAGTCGTTGGCTTCTTTGTGTTCCATGTAGGTATCCACGCCGTATTTCAATTTGGTATTGTCCGCCTTTACGTAGGTGCCGAAAAGTCTATCCCAAATAGAAAAAATATTGCCAAAGTTACTATCTGTATAAGGCATACGATAGTGGTGGTGCACGCGGTGCATATTGGGCGAACAGATGACCAAAGATAAAGTATCATCCAGCCAGTTGGGCATTTTAACATTGGAATGATTGAACTGTGTAAACACCAGAGAAAGCGTTTGGTAGATAAAAACCATCCACATGGGTGCACCTACTATAAAAACAGCCAAAGTGGTGAATACAAATCGGAAAATACTCTCGCCGGGGTGATGCCTGTTGGCAGTAGTGGTATCCACATTTTGGTCTGTGTGATGGATCAAATGGAATTTCCACATCCATTTTACTCGGTGTTCTACGTAATGCACTAGCCATGCCCCAATTAAATCGAGTAGGAGCAAGCCTACTAAAGCGTACAACCAAATCGGCATTTCTATCCATTGTATAATGCCAAAGTTATTGGCCACAACCCATTGGCTCGACTTTACCAAGATAAAGGCAAACGCAAAATTGATCACTACGGTAGTGAGCGTAAAAAATATATTGATCAGTGCGTGTTTCCACTTGTTATATTTTAGTTGGAAAAGCGGCACGGCACTTTCGAGCAACCAGAAAAAGGTCAATCCGCCCACTAACAAAAGTGTTCTGTGTGGAGTGGGCATGTTGGAGAAGTAATTGATAATAGTTTCCATTTTCAATAGCTTTTTTATTCAAATATAAGCAATACTGTAAAAATTTGATGTTTGTAGATTTTGTTGTTAATTCAATTGTATTAATTCGAAACTATTGTGTAAATAGGAAACCAAGACGAAACGTAGCGATACACCATGGAGATGATCAAGATATACGAGGGCAACCTAGTTAATGCTAGGGAATTGCACGAATTTTTAGAAGTGAAGACCCCTTTTAACAAATGGATCAAGCGGATGTTAGAATATGGCTTTACTGAAAATGTAGATTATTTAACGATGGACAAAAAAGTCCATCGTCAGATATTAAAGGAATTTCACCTAACGATTTCTTGTGCTAAAGAGATTTCTATGATCCAGCGCACAGAGAAAGGCAAACAGGCCCGATTGTATTTTATAGAGGCCGAGCAAACGCTTTCAGAAATAAAAAAGAACAAAAGGCTAGAGAGCTTTCTCAAACTAGAAACCACCAAAGATAAGCTTTTAAAGAATATAGCGTCTATGGGTGGGGGCAAGCAAGATTTTATTCAAATAGACTTTGAGGCGCGCAAAGTATTTTTCAATGGCGATCCCGTATCTGATGACGAGTTGCACATTGCATTAATGAAAGCCCGCGATTTTGCCACTGAAATGACCAATCTTAATTTCAATAATTTTGAAGGCTTGGATGATGTAGAAGCTGACCATAAGCGCAACCACCAAGATGTGCGAGATTTGCTACAAGAAAATACAGGTAAGGTCCCCGAAGATTTACCGCCTCAGAAAAATGTGAAGAAGTTGGGGGAGTGAGTTCTATTCAGCCCACGATTTAAATCGTGGGCTAGAGGTTAAGGCAAACTGTTCTTAAAAGCTTGGTACTGACTGTCAGAATTGCTCAATTCGGTACTACAGTTTTCTTCATCAGCTTTGGCGTAGATGTCTTCAACTCTATTGTCTGGATTGGGGTGCGTGCTCAAGAACTCAGGAACGCCTCCGCTATTGCCTTCTGCGAGTAACTTCTCGAAAAAGCCTGCTGCTCCAGCACAATTGTAAATGGTACTACCCAAGTACTCCACAGAAGTGGCATCGGCTTCACTTTCATTGCTTCGGCTGTATTGCAGAGAGGCTATGCTACCGGCTATATCTTTGAGCAATTGTTGGTTTTCACCTAAGGTAAATTCTAGTAATAATTGCACGCCATACTGCCTAGTAAGCGCATCGGTAGAGTGCCTGCGGTCTGAGTGGGCAATTTCATGACCCATGACGCCTGCCAGCTGATCTTCGTTATCTAGATACTTGATCAAACCAGTGTACACATACAATTTGACCCCTGGTGTGGCAAAAGCGTTCAACACGTCATCATCAATCAAGAAAACCTCCCAATTAAAATCGTCTCTATGGGTAACGGCACCACTGTTAAGAATACTGTTGGTGATGCGGTCTATGTTTTGGTAAGCCTCGGGGTAAGCCGAGCGAGACATAATATTGTATTCGCCACTGGCAGCAATTTCCTCTTTAACCTGCTCACCAAACTGCCTGTCTTGCTCCAAACTAAAAAAATTGAGACTGCCATCTTTATCGCAAGAGAACAAAAAAATGAATGGGAGAATAAATAAAATACTTCTTTTCATAGCTTAAAAAATTTCTTTGCATTAACGCTTATCTACAAAATAAGTTTTTTGCTGTATTTGATTATCAGTAATTTTAGGGTACTGAAACTATAACTAGCTATCTCATGCAAACTATCAATTATAGTGTATCCCTTCTGTGGATCATTTTAACTGTAACCATCCTTCCACTTTTTGCACAAGAAGAACGCCAAGTTCTTATAAACCCACCAAGTTTAGAAGAAATACCACAACCTTTTGAGGAGAACTGCCAACAACTGTACTTAGGCTATGGCTTTGAAAACTCAGGAATGAGCCAATATCTCTTGCAAAACCAAATTCTCGAAACCCGTTGGAAAGGCGATACGCTCAACATAAAGGCAAGGATCATTACCGATTGTTGCGGCTATGATTATTTGAATTATAAAGTAGAAGCAGATGCTATTACGCTTGTGCACGGCTTTGAAGAAAATATTTGGGAAAACCGAGAAGAGGGCGAAATCATTACTTGCATGTGCGAAAGCCAAGGCTGCTTTTTTGAGATGGAATTTAAAATACTAGGCGCCAAACGCGGTAAAAATTATCTGATTAAGCATACAAAAGCCGCAGTTTTGGGCTTGGTCGAACCTGAACCCATCGAGTTTATGTACCCACAGCAGGCTTCGGTTTATTATAAAAATTGTAAGGATGTAGGTAGTTGCTTTGAGGATAAGCTACAACAAGGCATTGAGCATTATAAGGCTCTTATACCTTTGTACGAAAGCTATATTGCTTTTCAGGGGAGCATAGCCAATAAAGAAATTGGAAACGAAATTAGAAGAAATTGGGTGGGTTTTGTGAAAACAATCAGTGCTTTAAAAAGTCGCTATGTGGCTAGTAGGCTTGATAAAATATTTTATGAGCAAAAATGGGAATATTTTAATACGGATATTAAAGAGCATCGATTAATGTTAGAGCCTTTGATGCAAGTGGCCAGCTTGGGCAATCCCGTACCTGATGTTGTTTTTGAGGAAATTAATGAAAAGGAAATCAATCTAGAAGACGTTTACGAAATTGTAGAAAATACAGCTCAACCAAAGGATGGCTTTGAAGCCTTCTATCAATACATCAAAAATAACTTAACTTATCCTGAGCGGGCAAAAATCATAGGTTTAGAGGGCAAAGTATATGTGGGGTTTGTGATTAGAAAAAATGGCAAAATTACCGATATAAAAGTAGAGAGAACATTGGGTTTTGGATGTGATGAGGAAGCGATACGGCTTATTGGAAATTCTGGCAATTGGCTGCCTGCCCAAAACAACGGCAAAAAAGTGAATCAGAAAATAATCTTACCCGTTCATTTTAAATTGGATGAGAAAAAAGGGCTCCAATGAGCCCTTATGAGTATTATCTAGTTCCCGGCGGCATGCTTTCGCCCAAGTCGCCTTCTCCTTTGCCCTCGGTTGGGTCTGTTTTTATAGAATCCTTTTCTGAGTATTCAGCCTCTTGCTTTATTTGAACATCTTTAGGTGTATCATTCTTTCGATTACAAGCTGTTACTGCAGTAAAAGCACCTAAAAATAAGATTGCTATTATTTTATTGATTTTCATTTCTTATAGTTTTAGTTAAAATTTTGAGTGTTGCTATCTGTTTTATTGAATTAAGCCTTTAGGCTACAAGTATTGTTGTACTTGCTCAAATCATATAGCAAATGCTCGCCTAAATAAGTTGAAAATTAAGTGCCAATAAAAAAATAGCTCCTACAGGCAATTGAGTGCCACTTACCTTATTCAATCGCATGGGCTTTGTAGAAGAATTTCCACAATTGATGGCAATATGGTAACAGCGGTACTTTTAAGTATATTTCGGTTAGATTTGAGGTCTTGATGTTTTTGGAGATATTATGAATGATATATTGATTTTTGACGCCCACCTAGACTTATCTATGAATGCCGTTGAGTGGAATCGGGATTTAAGATGGGGAATTGAAGAAATTAGAGCCAATGAAGATGGTATGTCAGATAAACCTGATAGGGGTAAGGGGACTGTTTGTTTGCCCGAATTACAGCGCGGCAATGTAGGTTTGGTCGTAGCCACTCAGATTGCGCGCTATGTAAAAAAAGACAGTAAGTTACCCGGTTGGCATTCACCCGAGCAGGCTTATGCCATGACCCAAGCGCAATTGGCTTGGTACAAATCTATGGAAGCGGTAGGTGAAATGCGGCAAATTACCAATAAGCAAGAACTCCAAAGTCATCTTTCCCAGTGGCAAAATGTAAAAGAGAAAAAGCCTATTGGCTATATTCTGAGTTTGGAAGGAGCTGATTCCATTGTGGACTTAAACTATGTAGAAAGAGCTTATGCCCAAGGCCTTCGTGCCATTGGTCCAGCTCACTATGGGCCAGGCACTTATGCTCAAGGCACCGATGCTACAGGTGGAATAGGTTCTAAAGGTATAGCACTGCTTAAAGAAATGGAGCGCTTAAACATAATCTTGGATGCCACACACCTTTGTGATGAAAGCTTTTGGGAAGCCTTGGATAATTTTAACGGACATGTTTGGGCGAGCCATAATAATTGTCGGGCTTTGGTGCCGCACCATAGGCAGTTTTCAGATGAGC
>CAKZMZ010000281.1 GCA_937129345.1 uncultured Thalassovita sp.
ACCGCAGGTTGCATTACAAGATAATGGATGTAACGGGCAGTCTTTTGAAAATGGGCGGTGTCGATATCGATGCCAATGGCATCGTGCAACATCAGGTAAAACTGCCAGAAAACCTTTCTACCGGGGTGTACATATTGTTTGCCTCTGACGGTAACAATCAAAAGAGTATTAAAATAATGATTGAATAAAGAAGAGGATAATTACATTCAAATCTCTTGAATGGATGCGCTGGATTACTTTCGATCCAGCGCATCCATTTTTTATTATATGCTATATTTTTTCACCAAATAGTGAGTTTAGATTGCGGCTAATTTTTAGGAGAAATTTCACACCACCTATGTTTTGTTAAATAAAATCAAAGCTAAATTAGGTGGGTAAGTATGTTGTTATCGAGCTCAAAATCTCGGGCATATATTTCCCAAATCTTTTACAGATAGTACTGCAAAAGATTTGTGAAACCGCTTGGAAAGCCGCTTGGAAAAGCCGCTTGGAAAGATTTTAGTAAACGCTCAAATTGGATTTTTACAGTTCAGGTAGCTTTTAGAAAATTGGGCAAATATTAATTTGTAACTTCAAAGTCGATATCTGAACAAAAAAAATATGAAAAGCTACCTTATCAATCATCATAAACTAACAGGAATACTATTTATCTCACTATACTTAGTAATAGGAACAAAAAGTGCACACTCGCAGCAATTTTGGTATAACAAGCCAGCATCGAACTGGTTAGAGGCCCTACCTGTAGGAAATGGCAAAATGGGAGCGATGGTTTTTAGCCATCCTCAAAAAGAAAGGATTCAATTAAATAACGATTCACTTTGGCCGGGAGGCCCCGAATGGGCGGATAATAACAAGGGCAACCCAGAAGACCTTGCAAAAATCCGTAAGCTTTTGCGCGAGGGAAAGCATACAATAGCAGATAGCTTATTTGTAGAAAGCTTTTCACGCAAACAGATCAAATTATCACACCAGACAATGGGTGACCTTTCCATTGAATTCGACGGTCATCAAAAGTTTTATAATTATAAAAGATGGCTAAGTCTTGACTCTGCCATTGTCAACTCTGTATTCAAGCTTCCGACCGGAACGGTGAGGCAGCAAGTTTTTACCTCTTATCCCGACGATGTATTGGTCGTACATTTAGAGACTACAGCGCCGCAAGGCATCAACTGTCAAATAAAATTGTCCCGACCAAAAGATAACGGACGCCCTACCGTAAAGGTAAAATCTACAGACAATGGATTGGTCATGGATGGTATGGTTACCCAACATGGAGGCCTATTAGACTCAGCGCCCAATCCTGTAGATTATGGGGTAAAATTTCAGGGATTGTTGAAAGCCAAAGCCACGGGTGGTACAATAGTGAGCCAAATGGATGTTTTGAAATTGAAAAATGTAAAAAAGGCTACATTATATTTCTTTAGTGCTACCTCTTGGTACCATGAAAACTTCAAACAAATCAACGCTTTTAAATGGGACAAAGTAGGTTCTAAATCCTTTGAGGATCTGATACGAGATCATGTAAAGGACCATCAATCTCTGTACAAAAGAGTAAGCTTGAACCTAGGAAATGGAAATACAGATTTCCCTTCTATAGACAAGCGTTTAGAGGAGGTCTCTAAAGGAAAGACCGACCCTGAACTAGAGGCGCTGTTGTTCCAATTTGGGCGATACCTGTTGATCGCTTGTTCGCGTCCGGGAAGTAGTCCTGCCAACCTACAAGGCCTATGGAACAAAGAGATAGCTGCTCCTTGGAACGCCGATTACCATTTAAACATCAACCTTGCCATGAATTATTGGCCTGCCGAAGTAACCAACCTGAGCGAATGCCATGAGCCGCTTTTCGATTTTATAGACCGATTGATAGAAAACGGTAAAAAGACAGCCAAAGAACAGTACGGATGTAGAGGCGCTGTGGTACACCATGCCACTGACTTTTGGGCGCCTGCTTGGATGCGTGCAGCAGAAGCTTATTGGGGCGGATGGATAAACGGAGGCGGATGGATTGCCCAGCACTTGTGGACTCACTACCAGTTTACCGAGGATAAGGAATTTCTTGAAAACAGAGCATATCCTGTCTTTTATGAATTGGCTAGGTTCTATTGCGATTGGCTACAAGAAGACCCTCTTAGCGGAAAGTTGCTTTCCTATCCGTCCACTTCTCCAGAAAACTCCTTCATAACTGAAAATGGAGAAAGGGCCGCCACTGCTATGGGCACAGCAATGGATCAGCAAATCATCGCAGAGGTTTTTGACAATTTTATAAATGCATCCAAAATATTGGGAAAGGAAGATGAATTTACAGAGGAAGTAATCAACAAGAGAAAGCGGTTAAAGTCAGGTGTAATGGTCGGCCCTGATGGCCGTCTTCAAGAATGGATCAAGCCTTATGAAGAATTTGAAAAAGGACATAGGCACATGTCGCATTTATATGCCTTTCATCCTGCGCATCAAATTACCCTTGAAAAGAATCCTGAGGCTATAGAAGCTGTAAAGAAAACCATAGACTTTCGTTTGGGCCATGGAGGTGCAGGCACAGGATGGAGCAGGGCTTGGTTGATCAACTTTGCAGCAAGGTTAAAAAATCCTAAAATGGTAAGGGAACACGTAGGACTCTTTTTTCAAAAATCTCTGGCCAGTAACCTGTTCGATCTTTGTCCGCCTTTTCAGATTGATGGAAATTTTGGATATACTGCCGGTATAGCCGAGATGCTGCTCCAAAGTCACCAAGGCTACATAGAACTATTGCCGACCCTGCCTGAAGAATGGGAAAGTGGTGAGATCAAAGGTCTAAGAGGCAGGGGAGGGTTTGAAGTAGATATTGCATGGGAAAACGGTCAACTTTTAGAAGCCAAGGTTACATCGGAAAATGGTAAGGATTGCGATGTGGTTTATGGAGGAGCTCGGGTCAATCTTTCATTTAAAGATGATCAACCTATTTATTTGGATGGTACATTGACTTTGAAATACTAAACAAAATGGGATTTTTGAAAATTAGATTGTTGGTTGCACTAATACTTGTTGTTCCACTAACAGCCTTTATTCTAGACAAACCAAAGATATTGATCATTGGAGATTCGATTTCGATAGGATATACCCCTTTTGTAAAAGCTAATTTAGCAAGTGATGCATATGTTTTTCATAACCCGGGCAATGCCGGACATACAGGAATGGGCCTAAATAACATCGATGAGTGGATCGGTAATGAAAAATGGGATATCATTCAGTTTAACTGGGGATTATGGGATCTATGTTATCGCCATCCAGACTCAAAAGTTCAGGGGAACAGAGATAAGGTAAATGGGAAGATTACCTTTGAGATAGATGAATATGCTTCTAATCTTGATTCTTTGGTATCTCTTTTAAAAGCAAAGACCGATGCAAAATTGGTTTTTGTAACTACCACGTATGTTCCTGTAGATGAAGCCGGTAGATTTAAAAAAGATGCTAAAAGATACAATAGGATAGCTAAGAGGATTATGAAAAAACATGCGATTGCTGTAAATGATATCTTTAAGCAATCTAAGAAAATCCATAAGAAGTTTGGAAAAGGAACAGACGATGTCCATTATTTAGAAGAGGGATATGAAGAGCTAGGCGGAGTCATTTCAAAGTATCTCAAAGAAGAAGTATTATCGATAGAAAGTAAATGACAGGAGCTCCAGTCTTTGTCATCTCGTGTATGCTTTCAAATACATTTATAGAGATTTGATGGTGAGAAATGAATTTAGTAACTATGCCCAAACGAAAAACTAGGATAAATGAAATTTAAGATAACAGTACTGCTATTTGTATTTTTAATAGGCAAAACTACTTACGCCCAAACTAACATAGATAGTAGCAAAGTTGTGAGAGTACTCTCATTTAACATTCTTCATGGCGCCACCACCAAAGGCGATTTTGACTTGGATGCCATTGCAAAGGTAATAAAAGAAGCGGATCCTGATTTTGTTGCCTTACAGGAGGTCGATTTTAAAACCAATAGGGCCAGGAACTTAGATTTAGTGACAGAACTCGGGTGGAGAACGAAAATGGCACCTATTTTCGGAAGGGCCATGAAATACGATGGCGGTGAATATGGTGAGGGCATTTTGTCCAGGTATTCATTCATCATGAGTAGGAATATTGCTTTGCCCTACACCCCTAAAAACGAACCTAGAGCAGCATTAGAAATAATAACTGAGTTGGCATCAGGTGATACTGTAGCCTTTGTGGGAACCCATCTTGATCATTTAAAAGATGAGAAAGATAGAATAGCACAAGCGAAAAGAATCAACGAGGTCTTTTCCTCAAATCAATACCCAACTATTTTGGCCGGGGACTTAAATGCCACACCAGAAAGTACGCCTATCAATATTCTGGAGGAAATATGGACGGCTTCTTACGATAAAAACAATCCTTCACCCACCTTTCCTTCCGACAAGCCCACTATTAAAATCGATTATGTCATGTTCTATCCTAAAAACAGATGGAAGGTACTTTCCAAAGAGGTCATTCAGGATAAGATTGCCTCGGACCACTGTGCGTACCTAGTGGTTTTAGAATTGTTGGAAGAATGAAAAAATGCATCGATAGCAAAAATTTTGTCAACCGTAATTGAATTGTAGATTTCTACAACTAAATGATTGGCTCATCGATATGAAACATCGATACCGAACTTTGAGATTAAAGAAATCGGTGCTTCAATAAAGGATTGTAGCGAATTTACCGACCCATTGAGCACCCTTTCAAATATGTCTTTAATTTGGTCTGGCTGCTCGCAAATGCCTTGAATATTTGCCATATTTAACTGGTAAATGGCTTCTTTGAGCCCAGAAAAAGGCAAACCCGAAAATACGAGTCCCTTGTATATAACAAAGCAATTAAGATTCCCGAAGGTATATACGGAAGGAAGTTCTTTAGGAGTATAAACACTAGGCTGATGCCCCTTAAAGATAGATTTAACATTTTTGGCAGTAATCTGACCCATTTCAAGTGCCAAATAAGCCTGTTTTTCCCCACCGCCCGCAGCATCTACCGAATCGCCCATAATGAATATGTTTGGATGTTGTACACTCTGAAGAAAGC
>CAKZMZ010000282.1 GCA_937129345.1 uncultured Thalassovita sp.
AAATCAGTAGAACTTTGTATTTAAAAATTACATTTTAATTGAAAAAACTGATTTGCAGACCATTATCCTGTAATTTAAACATATCAAAATTAAGGGTTTGAACAGTAAAAAATAACCTTATTGCATGAGTGGAAATAATCTAATTTGAAAGGTAATTTGCCCTTTGAAATAGAAGCAAAGCTAATCTTTTTACTTGTTAAGCGGTTTGTCAGAGATTAAACATTATTTTTGCTGCCTTAAAATAATTTGACGCATGAAGTTGAAGCAAAATACCCACTACTTAGGAAATAAGAGCATAGAGGAAATAAGAAATACCTTTGGCACACCACTTTATTTGTATGATACCGAAAAAATCGTAGCTCAAATAAAGCAATTCAAGAATGCTTTCAATTGGCCTGGCCTCAAGATAAAATTTGCCATGAAATCTTTGAGCAATATCAATATTTTAAAGTTGATGCAGCAAAATGGCGTAGACCTAGATGCAGTTTCACTTTATGAAGCAGAGACAGGCCTGCTAGCAGGCCACGAGGCTAAAAATATTATGTATACGCCAAGCGGAGTTAAATTCAACGAAATTGAAGAAGGCGTTAAAAAAGGCTTCCAAATCAATATAGACAATTTGCCTTCGCTCAAAAAATTTGGAGAGACTTACGGTAATAAGGTGCCCTGCTGCATCAGGATCAATCCTCATATCAAGGCAGGCGGTAACCATAAAATACAAACCGGGCACAAAGACTCTAAGTTTGGCATCTCTCTTTTGCAGATTGATGAAATTAAAGCTGTGGTGGAGCATTATCAAATACGCATCAATGGCTTACACATGCACACAGGCTCAGAAATTACCGAGGTAGACACTTACATGCAAGGAGCCAAAATCTTATTTGACTTGGCTAAAAATTTTAAGGAGCTAGACTTTATAGATTTTGGCGGAGGTTTTAAAGTAGCCTACAAAGCCGAAGACAAAACCACAGACCTAGATGCTCTTGGCGCTGCATTAGTACCCGCCTTTGAGCAATTTTGTAAAGAATATGGCAAAGAGCTAGAAATGTGGTTTGAGCCGGGTAAATTTTTAGTTAGTGAAGCAGGCATGTTGTTGCTAGAAGCCAGTATAGTAAAACAAACTCCGTATTCTACCTTTGTTGGGGTCGATTCCGGCTTAAACCATTTGATCAGGCCTATGATGTACGATGCCTATCACGAAATCGTCAATCTATCTAATCCCGGTGGCCTTGTAAAAAATTACAATGTGGTGGGCTATATATGTGAAACTGACACCTTTGCTTGGGACAGACCTTTAAACGAAGTGCGCCCCGGAGATATCTTGGCCATAAAAAATGCAGGTGCTTATGGTTTTAGCATGAGTTCTAACTATAATAGTCGCCCTCGGCCTGCAGAGGCTTTACTGATCGATGGAGAAGTAAAGTTGATCAGACAGCGAGAAAACATGCAGGACATCATGAAAAATCAGATTGAGGTATTGTAGAAAATTGGTTTTTGGTACTTGTGGCTGTTGCGCTTTGCTGAACCCTTGAAACTTTATAAATTGACTTTCACTTATAGTTATTGGAAATCAATGCTACATCAATGGAAATAGAAGAACTTAACCTGAAAGACCTTAAGAAGTACCAAAAGCATTTTTCTGAGACCGCACTTTGGAAAAAGATGAAAAAGATAGGCGAAAAAGCAGGCCTTAAGATAGGATATGCTGCAATGCTGCTTTACTATGCTTTTAAATCTGACAAGGTGCCCGTGCAAACAAAAGCAACGATAATAGGTGCTTTGGGTTATCTCATCTTTCCTTTTGATCTACTCCCCGACTTTATTCCACTTTTTGGTTTTACCGATGATTTGGGCGCTTTGCTCATTGCCATCTCACAAATTGGAGAGGCCATTACTCCTGAAATAAAACAAAAAGCCAGAGAAAAGATGGATGAGTGGTTCCCTCAATTTGACCAAGCTGAAATTGTTGATGTGGACAAGGCCACCGAAACCAAAGATTACCGAAACGAAAAATGGGACATCAACGAGCCAAAGTAATTCAACTAGTTTAATTTAAAGAAAAATTCTCGTTTAAGCATGCTCACTTAAACCAATGCCCTCGTTTAAGTGTCCTCGCTTAAACAAACAAATAGCTTAATTTAAAACAAATCTCCTCGTTCAAGCGTCCTCGCTTGAGCAAACAATGACTTGATTTAAAACAAATTACATTTCTTGGTACTCGAAAAATTAACCAAAAACATAGATTATCACTCTATTAAAAATTAGGCTATACTTTTTCCCTCACTCAATTTGTGCAAGTCTTCTGCTAAAAGCTTGATGATGTCTTTTTGCTCAGGGTCGTATGCCCAAGAATTATCAAATGCCTGCAGCACTTCTAAGTTGGCTTTTTTATTTAAAGTGAGGCTGTGGAACTTGGTGTCTTTATATTGCTCTTGCTTTATCTTTTTCAATAGGTCTTCCCTTATCTTAAACATCACAAAATCAGATACCATGAGCACATCTGCTTCTTGGTAGTCGTGCGTTTGCAAAACTTCTAGGGCTTCTGAAAGTGCCGGCCCAACGTCCGTTCCACCATCAAAAGACATTTGCAAAAACTCTACGATCTTATCCAAAGAGTTGGCAATATCATTTAGCTGAATGGTTTTTATGCCTATAGAAAAATTGATCAGATAACACTTTCTGTTTTCTTTAGAGGCCATTTTCATAATGGCAAAAGCCAAAACCTTGGCTATTTGGGCGGGCTTGCCATGCATAGAACCGCTGGTATCTATACATAAGATAAATGGGCCTTTCTCTTTTTGCTTTTGTTTTTGCACCGAGTAATAATTAAAGCGGTCGCTGGTTTTCATCTCTTTGCCTTCATAGTAAAAAGAAAGCAAACTGTGGTCGGCAAACTTTTGGTAAAAAGCAGTAGAAGTGTCTTGATCGGCCAAGTAAGCCGCCTCCGAGGGCAGTACACGACTAATATCGTTGCTGCCTTTTATGCCGCCAATATCTTCTCTTAAAGCGAGGTTTTTGACCCACTCCTTTTTTACGATAACATCTTCGTAAATTTCCTCTTCTAACTCTATCTGGGCTTCTCGCATTTTACCCAGCATATCGGCCAACTCCTGAATGCCCTTTTCTTCTTTGAGCATTTCTCGGTATTTCTCTAAAATGGAGAAGCCTGTATCTTGCCAAAGACCGCGTGACATATCCCAATAGCGCCCCGCATCCTCTGCAAAAGGGCTCACGATATCCATAAGTTGGGTATATTCGTCCAGCTTTTTTTCCATCAGATTAGAGAAGCCCTCCATCTCTTCCTCAAGCTGTTGTAATTGGTAAGCCAAAATCTTTGCAGTTAACAAGGCATCCCATTGTGCCAGCAAATCGTCTATGATCAAGTCAATATCCGATTTACTTTTAAGTTGATCTGCCTTTTTCTGTTCTTCTACATTAGAGGGTGCCTGAGGCAAAAGCTTCTTCAGTTTCTCAGTATAAAATTGTGTATCTATCTCTTCTCGAGCATATTCTTTTTTGAGTAGATTAATGGCGTCGTACCAATTCACTTTCCATAAAAAGGTAGGTTTATGAGCCCAAGCTTCAAAAGATTTCCATTCTTGGTAAAAGGGGTTCTCTTCTTTTATTTTTTTATCTGTTCGGCGCACCCATTTTAAAATATCGTTGATGATCTCTTTGGTAAGCACCTCATTGCCTTTGGTGGCCTTATATAAATTATCGTTCTCAAAGATTTTTTGGAGACTGTCTTGCAGATAATTGAAGTAATCGCTTTCAGGCTCTTCCTCTTCAAATGCCTCGCCTGTAATCTTGGAGTAAAGAAAGTAAACCAGAAAAAGTCGGGTCTGCCTGTCAAACACATGCCCAAACTCTATAAATTGTTCAAATTCTTTTTTTATTTCGCTTTTGTTCATACGGTGTAAAAACCAAATGTTTATAAGGTTGTTTTTGGATTTAATAAAGAAAGGTGTTGGCGAGACATTCCCTACCTCAAACATTTGAGATGCATGTGCGAAGAATATGGCATTTCAAATACCGAATCTTGTGCATCTGGATTATAAGTTAGGTCGAAGGGTTTATAAACTTAGGTAATCTATCCTTTTAAGGCATAAGCTTATTTTTAAACAAAACACACACACCTAATATAGGGCAAATTTCTTTTAAAAAAGTGCCAATAAAATTGCGCTTAAATAGATATTTGTTTAAAATTGCCTTTACAATAATGCATGTTAGTTTATAAATCTAACAACCTTCCAAACATTATGCACAACCTTAACCTTGCTACAAGTTACTAAGGATTCAAAAAATTTAAGCAGTTAAACATTTTACGTGCTTACAAATACAGCACTCTGGTTATCAGTAAATTACAAAAAATTATGACTCATCATAAAACAATGACTTTCAGTATATTCATTGTTTTTACTGCTTAGCATCATTACTTAATGTTGACAGCACATCTTTAACGATGTGCTTATTAGACAAAGAAATTGTAACGTCTTTCTTATGATTATTTTAGTTATGTTTAATAATTGCCAAACAATTTATAGATGAAAAAACAATTGTTCCCTCAAACATTCATCAATGCTTCTATTGAGCATTACACTTTTAGATTAAGAAAACGGCTTGTTTCTATTTACTCAATCCTACTATTTTCTATTATCACTGCGCTTGCATTATTACCCTTTATTTCGGTAAAAGTTTCTACCTCTATGGCAGGACTGATCGGCACCGAAGAAAACCGGTACGACCTAAATACTTCGGTAGGTAGTTTTGTAGTGCAAAACCGATTGGAAGAAGGACTGAAAGTAAAAAAAGGAGATACGCTTTTAGTGTTGAAAAACACCGTACTTCAAAAAGAACTAACCCAAACCAACAGTAGAATTTATGAACTTGAGCAGTTTGTGACAGATTTGAATATGCTCATCAAAAACACGAAATCCCCCCCCCAGCAATTTTAACACCAAGGTTTCAAGTAGCTTATAACAAATACCAAACAGAACTGGAAAAGCTCCAACTAGAAAGAGATAACTTTCAGAAAATATATGACAGGCAAAAACAACTATATGCCTTGAAAGCCATTGCTACAGTAGAGTTTGAGAAAGATGAAGCCAACCTTAAGCGAGCAATGGTAAATATAGAACTCTTTAAAGATCAGTCTATAAATACTTGGCAAGAAACCTTGCTAAATATTGAACAAGAGAAAAAACAATTGTTGTTTAGAGCTAAGGAAATAGAAAACCAATTATTAAAGTATGTAATTACTGCACCTAATAATGGAGAACTGCAAAACATCCTAACGCTTAATACCAATCAATTTGTAGCAGCAGGAATGAAAGTAGCTGAAATAACGCCCGATGCTGCCCTTATGGCGATATGTTGGGTATCCCCAAAAGACATTGGTTTGATACAAAAAGAGATGAAAGGCTTATTTCAGATAGATGCCTATAACCCAAACGAATGGGGGCATGTTACTGGCAGGGTTACAGAAATTTCATCAGATACCTACCTTTTAAATTCACAACCATTTTTTAAAGTAAAATGCCAGCTAGACAGCGACCGCCTATGGCTACCCAATGGCATTGAAGGAAAAGTAAAAAAAGGCATGACACTACAGGCTACCCTGCATGTAGCAGAAAGAACATTGTACCAACTACTTTACGATAAATTAGACAACTGGCTAAACCCTACTAGAAAATGAACAATAATATATTAGTAAAGCAAAGGGATATAACAGACTGCGGGGCAGCCTGTTTGTGTTCAGTAGCGAACTTTTACGATTTAAAACTACCTGTGTCGCAAATTAGACAATTGGCTGGCACAGATAAGAAAGGCACCAATGCCTTGGGTATGATAGAAGCCGCAGAAAAGTTAGGCTTTTCTGCAAAAGGCGTTCGGGGAGATATTTCAGCAATTCCTAAAATTCCTGTGCCTACTATTGCCCATGTTATTATTAAAGAAGTCCTGCACCATTATGTGGTAATCGTGCAAACTTCTGAAAAAGAAGTAAAGATAATGGACCCCGCCTTGGGGAAAATAGAAACTTATACCACAGAGGAGTTTGGCAAGATTTGGTCTGGCGTACTCATTTTACTTACCCCCAATGAAAGTTTTGAGAAAAAAGACACAAAAATTTCTATCAATAGCCGCTTTTTGTTTTTGCTGAAGCCGCATCGTGGTATATTGTTGCAGTCGGCAATTGGGGCCGCTATTTTTACACTTATTGGGCTTACCAGTGCCATTTACCTACAAAAAATAGTTGACTTTGTATTGCCCTCTGCCAATAGTAACTTGCTAAACCTTTTGAGTGTAGGGATGATTTTCTTGCTATTGATTCAGATTACTATAAATGCACTCAAGTCGATATTTATTTTAAAAACAGGGCAACAAATAGATGCCAAGCTGATTCTTGGTTATTACAAGCACATCTTATCGCTACCCCAACGCTTTTTCGATACCATGCGTGTAGGCGAAATCATCAGTCGCATAAGCGATGCGGTAAAAATTAGGTCTTTCATTAACGAAGTAGCCATTGATATACTCATTAACTGTTTTGTGGTGCTGTTTTCTTTTGGGTTAATGTTTACCTACTATTGGAAGTTGGCAGTCATTATTTTAATTGTAATACCACTGTATGCTTTGGTGTATTGGCTTTCAGACCGATTTAATAAAAAGGTGGAACGGAAAGTAATGGAAGATGCTGCCGAGTTAGAATCGCAATTGGTGGAGTCGGTCAATAGCATCAAAACCCTAAAGTTTTTTGGCATGCAATCTTATGCCAATCTTAAAACAGAGGTGCGATTTGTTAACTTACTTACCTCTGTTTATAAATCGGGCATGAACAATATTTTTTCTGGCAATGCTTCCCTTACCATTTCGCGCCTGTTTACTATTATTTTGCTTTGGGCAGGGGCTGCCATGGTAATAGAAAAGCAACTGACCGCAGGCGAGTTAATGTCTTTTTATGCTATTATAGGTTATTTTACAGGGCCAATAAGTAGTTTAATTGGTGCTAACAAAGCCTACCAAAATGCGCGCATTGCTGCCGACCGCCTATTTGAGATACTGGACATCGGAGAAGACAACCAAGCCCAAAAACTGAACATGAGCAGTACAGAAATAGGCGATATTACTTTTGAACAAGTAAAGTTTAGGTATGGCACAAGGGTAACCGTGTTTGAAGATCTAGACCTCACCCTGCAAAAAGGCAAACTAACCGCCATAGTAGGCGAAAGTGGATCAGGAAAATCTACCATTGCCGCCATACTAAAGCGCATGTACCCTGTGGATGCGGGCAAAGTAATGATTGGCGACTATAATTTAAATACCATTAAAGAAGACAGCCTAAACCAATTGGTAAGCATAGTACCACAGCAGATTGATTTGTTCGCAGGCTCTGTGCTAGAAAATATAGCTTTGGGGGAGTTCCAACCCGACACGCATAGGGTAATGCAATTGGCAAAAGAAATTGGCGCCATTAATTTTATTAATGAACTACCTAATGGACTAGGTACGTATTTAGGAGAAAATGGTATGAACCTCTCTGGAGGGCAACGCCAACGCTTGGCAATTTTAAGGGCCTTGTACCCCAACCCAGAAATTATCTTGTTTGATGAAGCCACCTCTGCCCTAGACAACAAATCGGAAGAACTCATTATTAAAACCATGCTAAAACTACGAGACCGAGGCAAAACCGTAATAGCCATTACCCACCGTGTGGGAACTGCCAAAGCCGCCGACCAAGTAGTATTGCTGGACCACGGGAAACTAATTGCCCAAGGCGCACACCATGCACTTATACAAAAAAGTGAGTCGTATCAGGCTTTTTGGCAGGAAACGGTGCAGGCGCAATTCGTATAACCCCCGTCATTGAGGTACGGAGTACCGAAGCCATCTGTAAACTAATAGCCAACAGATTGCTTCGCCTGCTCTACCAATGACGCCCTAAACCTTTATTTAAATTACAAACCTACTTTATACTATGAACTTTATAACCCAAATTGAACGATTCCAGACCTTGAACAAACTCATTAGGCTGCGCCGCACGGGTACTCCTTGCGAATTGGCACAACGCCTGCACATTAGCAAAAGGCAGGTATATAACCTAATCGAAGAATTTAAAATGATGGGGCTAAAGGTGCAATACTCTAAAAAAGAACAAACCTATTACTACGCCCAAGAAGAAGAACTCAAGATCAATTTCTCGGTAAGCATACTCACCGAAAAAGAACTAAAAAAAATTTACGGTACTGCCGCAAAGTGCAATGAAATTGCACACTAC
>CAKZMZ010000283.1 GCA_937129345.1 uncultured Thalassovita sp.
GAGATGGGCAAACCTCTTTCTACATTTTTAGACAGGCTTGACAGCAACGATAAATTGGCCAAGACCATTATTTACAACCTTAACCCTAGAGACAATGAATTGATCGCCACCATGATCGGTAATTTTAACGTGGGCGGCACTCCCGGTAAAATCCAATTTGGCTCAGGTTGGTGGTTCTTGGATCAAAAAGACGGTATGGAAAAACAAATGAACACCCTTTCGAACATGGGGCTGCTCAGTCATTTTGTCGGTATGCTCACCGATTCTCGCAGCTTTTTGTCTTATCCAAGGCATGAGTACTTCCGCAGGATCCTATGCAACCTGTTTGGTAATGATGTGGAAAATGGCCTACTCCCCAACGACATGGCACTAATTAGTAAAACTGTAGAAAATATCTCTTACTTCAATGCAAAAAAATACTTCGGGTTTTAAGGGTAGAATCTTGATAAATCAGAACATCATAAGACAGATAATTAATAGAATAATAAAATAAATATAGGTAAAACTCTCCTTAGGGTTTATGAATAAGATTTCATTTTTTACGCACTAAATCAAACCCTAAGGAGAGATGCTTTAACCTAATCACAAACACTAAAATTAAATTATTACCATGGGAAAGAAGATAGTCACTTTTGGAGAAATTATGCTTAGGCTAGCCACACCAGGTTACTTAAGATTTGCTCAAACAGATACATTTACAGCTACTTACGGTGGCGGGGAAGCCAACGTAGCGGTTTCATTAGCCAACTACGGCTTTGACCCTGCTTTTGTAACAAGGTTGCCCAATAACGACATTGGCGAAGCCGCCCTTATGGATTTAAGAAAGATGGGGGTAGATACCAGTCTTATCGTTAGAGGTGGTGATCGTTTAGGAATCTATTTCCTAGAATCTGGCGCCGTAAGCCGTGGTAGTAAAGTAGTGTACGATCGCGCCCATTCTGCCATTGCAGAAATTGAAAAAGGCATGATTGATTGGGACAAGACTTTAGAAGGCGCAGAATGGTTCCACTGGACAGGCATTACCCCGGCTATTTCTCAAGGGGCTGCAGATGTTTGCCTAGAAGGTATTAAAAAAGCCAATGAAAAAGGCATTACCGTTTCTTGCGACTTAAACTACAGAAAAAACCTCTGGAAATATGGTAAAAAAGCTGGCGAGGTGATGGAAGACATGGTAGCTGGCTGCGATATTATTTTGGGTAATGAGGAAGATGCCGAAAAAGTATTTGGCATCCACCCGGAAGGGGTTGATGTAACCAAAGGCCATGTAGAAGGCGCTGCTTACGAATCTGTTGGTAGCCAATTGATGGAAAGATTCCCAAGGGCTAAAAAGGTAATTATCACCTTGAGAGGTTCTATCAGTGCCAGCCACAACTCTTGGTCTGGCGTACTTTGGGACGGTAAGCAATTGTTTGAAGCACCAACTTATCAAATCACCCACATTGTAGACCGCGTAGGCGGAGGTGACTCATTTATGGGTGGGCTTATTTATGGTCTCAACACCTACCCCGATGACGATCAGCAAGCGCTTAATTTTGCCGTAGCGGCCTCATGCCTCAAACATACCGTATACGGCGATTATAACAGAGTAACTGTGCCTGAAGTAGAAAAACTGATGAGCGGCGATGCTTCTGGCCGGGTTTCAAGGTAGTAATAAAATAATCAATAGTGAATGGTTAGGTAATCTATTCCCAACTTAACCATTCACCTTTCATCCAATATTCAAACAAAAAAATGGCAAGATTCACAAGAATAGATGTTGTGGTTAAAATGAAGGAAACAGGTATGGTACCTGTTTTCTACCACAAAGACATAGACGTTTGCAAGAAAGTGCTCAACGCTTGCTACGAGGGTGGCGTTCGTGTTTTTGAATTTACCAATCGTGGAGACTACGCCCATGAGGTATTTAACGAACTCAACAAATACGCAGCAGAAAACTTACCCGAAATGATCATGGGTGTGGGTTCTGTGGTAGATGCTGGCACAACTTCACTCTACATACAATTAGGAGCTAATTTTATTGTATCGCCTATTTTGAATGCAGAAATGGCCAAAGTATGTAACCGCCGTAAAATAGCTTGGTCGCCAGGCTGCGGTTCGCTTACAGAAATCTCTTATGCAGAAGAACTGGGTGCTGAAGTGGTTAAGATATTCCCTGGTTCGCAGGTTGGCGGGCCTAACTTCGTAAAAGCAGTGAGAGGGCCTTTCCCTTGGACCAGCATTATGCCAACGGGTGGTGTTGCCCCTACGGAAGAAAACCTCACAGCTTGGTTTGAAGCAGGGGTACATTGTGTAGGTATGGGTTCTAAACTCATCACCAAAGACATCATCGCAGAAAACAAATATAACGAACTTACAAAAAGAAGTGCTGAAGCATTAGCTATAATAGAGAAGGTAAAGAAATAGCAAGGTATGGTCTTGTTATTTCCTTTTTAAATACAAAATTTCTCTTTTAGATTCAATACCTTATTAAATATTAGTAGCTTAAGGCTTCAACAGTATTTTTGGAAATACAATATTGAACAAATATGAAATTGAAACTATACATGATGCCCTTGTTGGTGGCTTGCTTATTGATTTTCGGGTCTTGTCAAGAAACCAGAAAAGCGAGGGTTATCAAACTAGCACACGGACTCAACACCAAACACCCCGTACACAAGGCCATGCTCTTCATGGCTGAAAGAGTCAAAGAAAAATCCAACGGAAAACTCCAATTAGAAATTTACCACAGCGAACAGTTAGGTTCTGAAAGCCAATGCCTAGAATTGCTGCAAATAGGTAGCTTAGGCATTACCAAGGTATCTACAGGTGTAATGGAAGGCTTTGCGCCCTCTTACAAAGTCTTAGGACTTCCTTACATTTTTAGAAGCAAGCAACACATGTACAATGTGGAAGACGGCCCTATCGGTAAGAGAATATTAAAAGACGGTGAGAAAGCATGGCTGCGCGGTTTATGCTTTTTTGATGCAGGCAGCAGGAGTTTTTACACAAAAAAACCCATTGAAAAGCCAGAGGATTTAGAAGGTTTAAAGATAAGGGTAATGCCTAGTATTACAGCCAGTAAAATGGTAAGTGCTTTGGGTGCCATTCCTAGACCTATCTCCTTTGGAGAACTTTACACTGCCTTGCAGCAAGGTGTGGTTGATGGGGCAGAAAACAACCCGCCCAGCTTTTACCTTACCCGCCATTACGAGGTCTGCAAATACTACACACTCAATGAACATACCGCCCTGCCAGATGTAATGGTAGTTAGCACCATTATCTGGAACAGGCTTTCTGAGGATGAAAAAAGATGGCTACAAGAAGCGGCAGATGAGGCCGCCATTGTACAAAGAGACTATTGGGCTGAGTCTGAGGCAGAAGCCTTAGCGGCGGTAAAAGAAGCAGGTGTTGAAGTAACCGTACTTAGTGAAGATGATAAAGAGGCCTTTGCCAATAAGGTGGAATCCATCTATGATGACTACAAAAGCGATACGCTGATCTATAACCTGATACAACAAATAAAAGAAGTAGACTAAACTATGAGAGCAAAAATCGACAAGACACTAGAAGTGGCCTTAACAGTAATTATGGGCGCCATGGTACTTAACGTACTGCTACAAGTTTTTGCTGGCTTCTTTAAAATACAAATAGACTTTACCGAAGAAGTAGCAGGATTTTTACTTATTTGGGTTGGTTTATTGGGCGCTAGCTACGCCACAGGAAAAAAATTACACTTGGCCATAGATCTATTACCAAGGAGCCGAAGCCCACAAGCCCAAAAGAAATTCAACATAATCATTAATGTTATAGTACTCCTATTTGCGCTTGGGGTTATGGTAATTGGAGGCTCAAGGCTCGTTTACATCTCACTTTCTTTAAACCAAGTGTCACCCCTATTAGAGTTTCCTAAAGGATATATTTATACAGTTTTACCATTGAGCGGCTTGATCATTATTTACTATAGCTTAGCCAATATGAAAGAAGAGAATCCCTTTGGTAAATAAGAATTAAAATCTAACTGAACAGAATAAACCAATTACATAATTATGGAGTTTTTTGAGGTTTTAGTGTTGATTGTTAGCTTCGTTGTACTAATAAGCATTGGGGTGCCGATAGCTTATAGTATTGGAGTTTCAGCCACGCTTACGGTGCTCGTGAGCATTTATCCCATTCCTGCTGTAACTACAATAGCCCAACGCATGGCAACAGGACTTGACAGTTTTACCCTTTTGGCCATTCCTTTTTTTATACTGGCTGGGCAACTCATGAACCGAGGAGGCATTGCCCGTAGGCTTATAGACTTCGCTAAAGTGCTAGTAGGTATGCTCCCTGGCGGGCTCGCCTTTGTAAATATATTGGCCTGTATGCTTTTTGGTGCCATTTCAGGTTCAGCTGTAGCCGCCGCCTCTGCCATTGGTGGTTTTATGCATCCCAGAATGGTAAAAGAAGGCTACGATAAAACATTCTCTGCTGCGGTAAATATCACATCATCCACAACTGGCATAATCATTCCTCCTAGTAATATCCTCATCGTTTA
>CAKZMZ010000284.1 GCA_937129345.1 uncultured Thalassovita sp.
TTGTAATCGCCAGAGGTAACACCTTTAATATAATGTGCAGAGGGCCTAAAGCCTACTCGGTTCACCCTAACGCCGGCTACTTCTGCAATATCGGTAAAAGTGCCATCTTGGTTATTGATAAATAGTTCGCTAAAATGGAAGGCATCTGGCCTGCCCGCAGACTCATTGCCAATAAAAAGGTCTAACCAGCCATCATTGTTAAAATCGTTCCAAGTGGCGGCTTGGGTGGGATGTAGCGAATATAGCCCAGAGGAAATGGTAATATCGGTAAAAGTATTGTCACCATTGTTGCGCAAAAGCGAATTGGACTGCTTGCCAAAATGCTCGAGCCATGCGCCTCTTAATACCAAGATATCTAAAAAGCCGTCGTTGTTGTAGTCGGCCTGTAGAAGATTAAGCCCGCCTGTTAACTCAGCAATGCCGGCTTGCTCGGTGAGGTTAGAAAAAGTGCCATCGCCGTTGTTGTGCAGGTAATTTAAGCGGTCGGTAGGGCCCCATTCAGAAACCAAAATATCCAAGAAGCCGTCGTTGTCAAAGTCTTCTACGATCAGCCCTCCTGCAAGCCCTTTTATATCAAACCCTATGTCAGCCGCTCTATCTGTAAATTTGGGCAGTGCATATTCCGACTCAAAAGCAGAAGGTGGGATCAACCATTGTTCCGGCACTTCTTCGGGATATCCACCCAAAGTCATGTAAGCAATGTTTAAGAGCCATCTGCTAGAATAATCTTCGGGGTTGCTTTCTAGAAGTTCTTCAAATACAGCTATGGCATTTTCAGAGCCTTCTGCTTTTTGATGAAATCCGGCTTCGGCAATGGGAATGATGCAGGAGGCTGCAGTATGGTTAAGTATGCAGTTTTCCTGTTCTCCCAAGCGTAAGTAGCTCAGCCCTAGATAGCTTTTGGCCCTTTTGGCTTCTATGGGCTTTAGTCCGTACCTGATCAAAGTATCGGCAGGTGTATTGTATAAGACTTTAAAGTTTTCAATGGCTTCTTCGGTACGGCCGGCCCTTAATTGATCGATACCCTGAAAATAGCGCAGCTCGTAGTCTATGCCCTTGGCTTCTATTAAACTATCGTAAAAGGCTACCCTGGTTTTGTTGGCAAAGAGGTTGTCGTGGTTGTAAAAGGCCTTAGAATTGTTCTCTAGAACCTCCGCCATTTGTTCAGTATCATCCTGCTTTTGAGTACAACCCATCATAAAAAAGATGAGAGAGGATGCTATGCCAAAAGCCAGTGCTAAATTTTTGGTTTTCATTGTTTTACATCTGGTTTTGATGAAAGAATTTATCACTTTACTTTCCATTACTTCACTAGAATTATGATTATATTTATGTAAATATAAGTACTTGAAAAGCCGCTATGAAAGATATCTAAAGGTAATATGGCATCACGGCTTATGGAGATAAATCATATCTGATTCGACTCGATTGGCTAAACCAATTGAATAGACAATTGGTATAGCTAAAAATTAGAAACGTGTAGCATGTTAAAGCTCAATTCGAAATATGTATCAAGAGCATCAATTTGTATAATTGTCTTGTCCGTATTTTGCTTGTTTACTAATATTAAAGCGCAAAATCTGGTTCCTAACCATAATTTTGATTCAATAATAGAATGCCCCTCTACTAGAGGACAGTTACAGTTTGCCGTGCCTTGGTATTCGCCCAATTTTGAAACTACTGACCTCATGCACGAATGTAGTGATAGTAGAAGAACGAGCATTCCCGATAACTTTTGGGGCAGCCAATATCCGGCATCGGGTAGGGGAATGGCAGGTATCAGAACTTACTTAGATCCAGAAGCTGCCAACAAAGACGATTATAAAGAATTTGTAGCAGTAGAACTGACCGATTCCCTTATTGCTGACGAAACTTATTTCTTAAGCTTTAAAGTTTCGCCCGGCGAGAACAACGTGTACGTTACCGATGATGTGGGTATGTTTCTAACAGATATCTATCCTAGAGATATGAATCTTTTAACGGCTACACCTGTTTTAGAAAATGCTACTAATTGGCTGTTATCTAATTATGCCAGTTGGTTTGAGATAAAAGGCAACTATGTAGCCAAGGGAGGAGAAAAGCATTTGGTTATAGGTAATTTCAAAGACAACGAAAACACGACCTTGGCCTTTCCGCTGAACCCGAGAGAAGGAGCAGAGTCGGCTTATTTGTTTATAGATGAGGTAGTGGTAGAACCTTGTAGCAGCAGGCTCCCTGAGCGTTTGATTACCAATGAAACGGCTTCAATTTGTAATGGTACTACAATTTCGCTCAATACAGATTTGAGTGAAAGTAATTTCCCCTTGTGGAACAATGGAAGTGAGCAAGCCAGTATAGAAGTCAATGAACCGGGAATGTATTTTGTAGAAGCTACCATTAATGGGTGTACCATGCGAGATTCTATACTGATTGAAGAGGAAGCACCCTTGTTAATGCCCAATCCAGATACGATAATATGCCAAGGTGAATCTGTGTTGTTGCTTGCAGACACTGCAGCCAATAATCTTTGGAGCAATGGATTAAATGCCGATACACTTCTAGTTAGCTCGCCCGGCGATTATGTGCTCACGTCAAGCAAAAACAGTTGTGTAGTTTCTGATACCATATCAGTGAGTTTTCAACAATTGCCCGAGGCCAACATTACCGATACCTTGGTTTGTGAAGGCTCACAGCTTACATTGGGTCTAGACTATCCAAATGCTGCCTATTCGTGGAATGTAGGGGATACCTCTCAAAGTATCGAAGTGTTTGAAAGTGGGATTTACACGGCACAAGTGAGAACAGAATGCTTTAATTTTAATAAGCGTTATTTTGTGACTTTTATCCCTTGTGGCTGCGGCTTCTTTGCCCCCAATGCCATTAGCCCAAACAACGATGGGATCAATGAGCAATTTGAGATTTTAGTAGATAATGCCGTAGAGCCACTGCAACTTAATATCGTTAACCGCTGGGGCGAATTGGTATTTAGTGGGGAAAAAACTGCTATTTGGGAAACAGCCGAAAGTGGTAGTTTGCCCGAAAGTGGCACCTACTATTGGGAATTCTCCTACCGCTGCTTTGAAGAAGGAAAAGAACAAACTCGGCAGCAAAATGGCTACGTACAGGTTCTGAAATAAATCCCCATCTATCATTTAGGCTCAATGGTAGCGGCGGCTTCACCTACATAATTAGTCAAACTACTTCTGCCTAAACTATTAAAGGCTTTTAATTGCACATTGCCCGAAATGGCCACGGGTTCTGTGTACAAAGCAGATTGTTCGTTCGGTTCGGTACCATCTGTGGTATAGCGTATCTCTAAACCCGGATATTGAATATTGGCGGTTAAAATACCATTTTCAATTTTTGCGCCGGGCATGGGTATCCTATAATGCACTCCTTCATATAAATTATCTAACAGGGGAAAAACTTGTTGGCCTACTTGAGTGCTAAAAATGCCAAAGGCTTCATTAAAATCACGTTCTTGCTTCTCAGGGTTTTTCTCGTTTACCCAACTTGGTTGTCCCTCCCAAGCGCGTTGGGCTAAACCAATAAGCTTAGGGAAAATATAATAGTCGAACATTTCAGGAGATTTCACAGTCTCAGACCATAGCTGCCCTTGTATGCCCAAAATATTCTCTTGCCCTTCATTTGTGAGCAAAGTACGCCCCTGCATCAATTCTTGTGGACTTACCTCATTGCCCATTATATCTTGCTCAGCCGTAAGGAATAGTTGGTAAGGGGCCAATCTGAAAACTTGGCGCGTATCTACCAAACCGCCCCAATAGTAGCCCGGCTCTTTGGGGTCACCATTGTAAGCAAAATCGAAATACAGACTTGGTGCATTGCACATAACTACAGGAAAACCCGCATTGGCCAACTTATAAGCTAAATCTTCGCTTCCCCAACCCAAAACGGTGTTCCACACATAGGGCTGTAAGTTTTTGGTAAGCATGGCTTTATTGATTTCTTTTCGCTCTACTTCACCATGTTCAATTTTAAGGGCGATTTCTTCCCAACCTGCCGTGGTAATACCAAACTTTTGCAAAATACCATTAAAGCGCTCTACAAAATAAGCAGGTAAATCGGATACTTCACTGTACTCTTCTTGCTGTGCCAGCAATTCTTTACACTTCTCTGAATCTGCCCAAGCACCTTGGGGTACTTCGTCACCACCGGTGTGTACGGTCTTTAATTTTACTCCTGCAGCTTCGTACATGCTTACCATTTCTGCGACTACTACTTCTAAAAAGTCATAGGTAGATTCTTGGCAAACGCAGATTACATTGTCATCATAACCCTGTACAGATTCGTATTTTGAGGTGTCTTGCGCGTCAGAAAGTAAAAAAGCTTTAGCGGCCACAGCATTTTCCTTTTCTATCAATTGCTCAAACCTGTAGTCCATGGCTTTAATGGCTGCACGTGCATGCCCGGGCATATCTATTTCAGGTATGACCTCTATGTGCCGCTCATTGGCAAATTTTAGTATTTCAATAAAATCTTCCCTAGAGTAATAACCCGAACCCGGATAATCGGTAAAG
>CAKZMZ010000285.1 GCA_937129345.1 uncultured Thalassovita sp.
TGTCTTGAAGCAGGCCATTGTAAACACTTAATTCTTCTAAGATTACATTGCGATTTATATTGGCCAGTACGATTTGATATTGCGCCTCCTTGCCAATTTGAGCCGCTGTGCCCAGTCGACAATCTACCTTTGCATTGTTTAGAGCGGCATTTTCTAAGGTGTTTTCTACAGACCAGTCCTCTACCTCACAAGCATCGACCACAGATGCGCCGAGCTTGTGTGCCATGATAGAAAGGATACCTGTACCGCTACCAGCCTCAAATACTTTTTTTTGCTTATGGTCTATTTCCATTTGGTTTAGGAGCATTAGTTTGGTAGTAGCGTGGTGGCCCGTACCGAAAGACATTTTAGGTGTTATTAAAATCTCGTATTTATACTTTTTGCTAGGTACATGAAAATCTGCCCTAATTAGGCAGTCTTCATTTACTTCTACCATCTCGTAGTTACTCTCCCATAGTTTATTCCAGTTTTGTTTGGCAACTTCTTGGGAACGGTAACTCAAAGAACCTAAAGCGGCATAATGCCCAAAAACCTCGTCAACGGCATCTTCGTCAAACTCCTCTTTTTTTACTGAAGCCTCAAAACCTTCATCGGTACTCATAAAGGAATCAAAGCCTATGTCTGATAACTCCGCTTGAAGCATCTCTGCGACCTCTTCACTACAAGTTACTTTTAATACTATAAATGCCATGGTATTGAGATTTGAAAGTTTATCGGTTACACCTCGCTTCAACATCTACATCTGTAAAGTAAACAGTAAAATCTGCCATATTTCTATCCTCTACAAAACACACTGAAAATTGGGCGAAAGCTCGGTTTTTAGTGAAGTACCACAGGCCTGTTTCGTCTGCCATTAACTCGTTGGTTTCTTGGAAAACAACCAAATCGGCACTGTATTCGTCTTCTTCTAAATAAACCCGATAAGTGGCCGCAAACACATTTTTTTCCTCAAATGCAGTTCCGTAAATGTCGCATATATTTCTTGGTTGTTGGTTAGCAGGTGGGGTAAACCAAGGCATACAAAGCATGCTTAAGAATAAAATCACTGAGGAAACCATAGAGAAATTGTCCGATGAAAAAAATTGAAAGACAAGTATTGCCTATCGCAAAAAAATTAAAGTTATCGTAAACTATATTGAGCTATAACTTTAAAGTAAACTAACTAAAAAAGCAGGAAAACCTACAAATGGTTTCCTGCTGTATAGTTACCTATTCAAAACCTACTTTTAGTAAGACTTGGCAATATCAATAAAATCTCGCGACTTAAGGGAAGCCCCACCAATAAGCCCACCGTCAACATCAGGACACGCAAATAACTCAGGGGCATTAGAAGGCTTACAACTTCCTCCATACAATACAGAGGTTTCAGCAGCTACCGCTTCGCCGTATTTTTCTTTTACCAAACCTCTTATATAAGCATGCATTTCTTGGGCTTGCTCACTCGTAGCCGTTTTGCCCGTTCCTATTGCCCACACAGGTTCATAAGCAATCACCACCTTAGTAAAATCATCGGCAGATAAGTGGAACAGCGATTCCTCTAACTGATTTTTTACTACTTCGTTTTGCTTGCCAGCCTCTCTCTCATCCAATACCTCGCCACAGCAAAAAATTGGTAACATGTCGTTTTCAAGAACAATATCTACCTTAGCTGCTAAAACAGCATTGCTTTCTTTAAAGTATTCCCTTCTCTCACTGTGTCCTAAAATCACATAGTCAATGCCGTAAGAGTGCAGCATAGGCGCGGCAATTTCTCCTGTGTAAGCACCATTGGCTTTTTCGTAGCAATTTTGTGCTCCTACAAAAACATTTGTCGCGCTGCCTGTTAGGCTTTTTACTTTTGCCAGATGTAAAAAGGGCGTACACATGATCAGGGTCACGTCACTCGGCACTTCATCTTTTGCCATGTTAACCACCTCTGAGGCAAGCTTTTCCGCATCTTCTTTGAGGGTGTTCATTTTCCAGTTTCCTGCAACAATTTTTTTCGCCATTAGATTTAATGTTTAAATAGTTCGATAGCTGCTCGATCAATTATTTTTCCAGCAAGCTTAATAGATAGAAGTCTTATTTTTCATATTTACTGTTAGCGCTGCTAATTTGCGCACTATAAATAATAAATTGTATGACAAAGAAAGAAAAAGTGGCCGAAATAATCAGGATATTGGAAGAGATTTATCCTGAAGTTCCCGTGCCGCTCGAACATTACGACCCTTATACGTTGCTTATAGCCGTATTGCTCTCTGCTCAATGTACAGATGAAAGAGTGAATAAAATTACGCCTTTGCTATTTGCCCAAGCTGATAATCCTTACGATATGATCAAACTGAGTATCGAAGAGATAAAACAAATCATAAGACCTTGCGGGCTTTCACCCATGAAATCAAAAGCAATTTGGAATCTCTCCAAAATCATTATTGAAGAACACGATGGCAAAGTACCCCAAAATTTTAAGGATTTAGAGGCTTTGCCAGGCGTTGGACACAAAACTGCTTCCGTGGTTATGTCACAAGCTTTTGGAGAGCCTGCCTTTCCCGTAGATACCCACATACACCGGCTCATGTACAGATGGGGCCTATCTAACGGCAAAAACGTAGAACAAACTGAAAAAGATGCCAAAAGGCTTTTCCCGAAAGAAAAATGGAACAAACTGCACCTGCAGATCATTTTTTATGGTAGAGAATATTGTCCTGCAAGAGGATTTATTCTTGATAAATGCCCTATTACGCAAAAGTTTGGGCGCAAAAGCTTTATTAATAGTTTGAATAAGCCCAACAAAAAAAAGACTAAAAAATAGTGGAAGCAACGCTCATTTCATACGCACTCCTTTCGGCAGAAATCAATACGGCGCTAATAGAGCAATCTATTAAAGAGGCTATTAAAAATAATTTATATTCAGTTATATCCGCATCTTTTTGGTGCAAAAAAATCGCGAGAGAATTAAAAGATACCTCAACCTACAACACTTGCATTGTTGGGCATCCTTATGGGCAGCAACTTACAGAAGTAAAGCTTTTCGAAGCCAAAAAGGCCATTGAAATGGGGGCTAAAGAAATTATTTTGACCTTGAATACAAGCGCCATTAAATCCGGTACATTTGAGTGGGTAAAAATCGAAATTGCGCGTTTTGCCAAGTTTTTACACGAGCAAGAAAAGCTCTTGGGCTTATACATCGCCACAAATTACTTTTCAGCACTAGAGAACGAAAAGCTCATCTCTACAGCGCAGAGTGCAGGTGCTGACTACCTTTTAGTCCCTTTTGACACAATTGGCTTAGAAAGATTAAGAAAATCTGCCAATTTATTAGGTATTAAAGTTTTGTGCGGGCAAGAAGTAAGGAATTTAATGGCTGATTACCCATTCATAGAGGAAATTGTAATCAAAAAATAAAAGGGCTCCTGCATTAAAAGCCCTTTTACTCGAAAGTATCATGATTTGCAGATGCTTTTTCAAGCTATTTACTTCTTCTTCTTTTTCT
>CAKZMZ010000286.1 GCA_937129345.1 uncultured Thalassovita sp.
TAAATTCAAAGCAGATTAAAAATATAATGATTTTTGGTTATGGTAATGCGCTTTAAAAAAAATCCATATCCATTTCTAGATTTATTTCGTACTTTAAGCTGTTTTTCAATTATTAATTATACTGAGACTATAAATCATGAAAACCCACAATATTACAGCTATAATTATCACTATTTTTGCTTTGTGCTTTACTTCTTGTTTGCCTGCCAAATTACCACCCTCAACTACCGTAAAAAAAGAAGTATTTAAAGGTAAAAAATGGAAACTAGCTGTTGTAGATTTCAATTATGAGTTTGAAGGAGAAGGGAAGGAAGGCGCCAATGCCTACGTAAGTTCAGGAAAAGATGGGGGAAGGGTCATTGCTAATATGCTCGCCTCAGAACTCAATAAAATGGACGATTTACAAATTCTCGAAAGGTCTGCCATAGATAAAATTATGGAAGAACAAAAAATGCAGGTTTCTGGCAGTATAGACGAATCTACTGCAGTAGAATTGGGCAAGTTGATCGGAGCAGACGCCGTTATGCTTGGCGATGTTACCGATTATCTGTCTTGGACCAATGTTACCGGGCTTTCTGGTTCTACCGTTTCATTTTCTGCTCGGATGATTGATGTAAAAAGCAGCCAACTTTTAATGAGTACTTCTATTACCCGCATCAGAACCGGGATCCTCACCTCGCAGAACGTGCAATTAACAGCTCAAGAAGTGTATGAATCGATAGCTAAAGAGCTTCAATAATATACTGGCACAGAAAATTTACTTGATTGCTAAGGGTTTCCTTTTAAAATTCGGCCTCTTTTTCGGATTATTTTTAGCTTTGCGCATGACAGATAAAATACTCATTTTCGACTTTGGCTCGCAGTACACCCAACTCATTGCCAGAAGGGTGCGAGAACTCAATGTTTACTGCGAAATACATCCCTACAACCACTTGCCTGTTATTGATGAAAGCGTAAAAGGCATCATTTTATCGGGCAGTCCACATTCTGTTTTTGATGATGAGGCACCCTCTATAGAACTCGATTCGATAAGAGGAGAGTTGCCGCTATTGGGCGTATGCTATGGCGCACAATTAACAGCACATGAAGCAGGTGGTAACGTGGCCAAATCTGAAATCAGAGAGTATGGCAGGGCCAAGCTTTCCTTTGTAAATGAGAACAACCCACTCATGCATTTGGTCATGCCCAAATCTCAAGTTTGGATGTCGCATGGCGATACCATTAAAAAATTGCCCGAAGATTTTACTGTTATAGCCAGCACGGCAGATGTAGAGGTTGCTGCCTATCAAATCGAAGGAGAGCAAACTTATGGTCTGCAGTTTCATCCAGAGGTAACCCATTCTGTTGACGGAAAGCAACTATTGAAAAACTTTTTAGTAGATATCTGTGGTTGCAGCCAAGATTGGACGCCTGCTCATTTTGTGGAAGGCACCGTAGCTGCATTAAAAGAAAAGTTGGGCAATGATAAAGTAGTGATGGGGCTCTCTGGCGGGGTAGATTCTTCAGTGGCTGCCATGTTGTTACATAAAGCTATTGGTAAAAACCTTTATTGCATTTTTGTGGACAACGGCCTGCTCAGAAAAAATGAGTTTGAGACCGTATTACATTCTTATGAGGATATGGGTTTAAATGTAAAAGGCGTAGATGCCAAAGCCGATTTTTATAAAGCCTTAGAAGGCATAACCGATCCAGAGCTAAAACGCAAAGCAATCGGTCGGGTTTTTATTGAGGTTTTTGACGATGAGGCGCATAAACTAGAAGAGGTGCAATGGTTGGGCCAAGGCACCATTTATCCCGATGTAATTGAGTCTGTTTCTGTAAAAGGGCCTTCTGCAACCATAAAATCGCACCACAACGTAGGTGGTTTACCCGATTTTATGAAATTAAAAGTGGTAGAACCGCTTAATACACTTTTTAAAGATGAAGTAAGAAGGGTAGGCAAAGAACTAGAGATCAAGCAAACTATTTTAGGCAGACATCCTTTTCCTGGACCGGGTTTGGGAATCCGTATCTTGGGCGATATAACCCCAGAAAAAGTAAGGATACTACAGGAAGTCGACCACATCTTTATACAGGGCTTAAAAGACCATAAATTGTACGATGATGTTTGGCAAGCAGGGGCAATGCTGTTGCCTGTGCAGTCAGTAGGCGTTATGGGAGATGAGCGAACCTATGAAAATGTGGTAGCACTAAGGGCTGTTACCAGCCTAGATGGCATGACCGCAGATTGGGTGCACTTGCCTTATGAGTTTCTAGCTGAAGTGAGTAATAAAATCATTAACAGAGTAAAAGGAGTGAACCGAGTAGTGTATGACATAAGCTCTAAACCCCCTGCTACTATAGAGTGGGAGTAGTTTAATAAGTTGTTGAACCCTACCAAGATTTTCAAACTCTTGGTAGGGTTTTATGTTAAATGGACATGAAAAAATGGCTATCAAGACACAAATGGAAGAGCATGTTTGTACTGGGCATTATCCTGGTCATGCCCGGTTTACTCATACAGGCCATAACTACAGAAACAAGTGAGCAGGAAATGAAAAAAGATTTTAAGGGATTGCCATTTACCCCAGAATTTCATATCTCAAAAACACCAGAAAGAGATGTTTTTTACATGGCCATCGGTGATATAGCCAAACCTCTTGTCTTTTTTGTACATGGTGCGCCAGGTTCTTACGATAATTTCAAGAAGTTTTTAAAAGATAGCACTTTAATGTCCAGTGCCAGATTGGTGTCGGTAGATAGGCCGGGCTATGGCAAGTCAGGCAAGAAAGAGAGTGAGTCATCCATTGAAAAACAAGCTAAAATACTCCTAGAAGTACTTAAGGAAAACGATAAGAATAAAGGAGTGATTTTGGTTGGACATTCTTATGGGGGACCCATTATTGCGAGAATGGCCATGGAAGCCCCTGAATTGGTAGATGCTTTGGTATTGGCTGCCCCCGCCATAGATCCTGAAAACGAAAAGATATTTTTTGTTTCTAAGAAATTCTTTTGGGCCATTTTTAAATGGATTACTCCCAGGCCTTTAAAAGTTGCCAATGATGAAAAAATGGCGCATGTGGCAGAACTTGAAAAAATGCTGCCACTTTGGAAGAAAATCACAATACCTGTAACTTTTATACATGGCGAGAAGGACGGTTTAGTGCCCTTTGAAAATGTGGCCTTTGGTAAAAAGATGCTCACCAACGCAGACGTGGATTATGTGACCAAAAAGAAAATGGGACACCTGATTCCTTGGCGAAATCCTGAACTTATTTCCGATGCGATTTCTAAGCATTTGTATCAATTAAAAAAATCCATTTAGAAAGAACTAGCTTATTTTTATGAAAATTGCTATTGCCACTTGTAAAGAACAACCTCATCTAATACCTACCGAACACTATCTATTAAATACACTTGCGCCTATAAGCGAGGTAACTCCTGCAATATGGAATGATTCAACTTTAGATTGGAGCTCTTATGATTTGGTTATTATTCGCTCTACTTGGGATTACCACGAACATTTAGCTGAATTTGAAAACTGGCTCGAACATTTAGCAGAAAATGACATTTCGGTGCTCAATTCAGTAGATATCATAAAGAATAACATCCATAAATTCTATCTTAAAGGCCTAGAGGATAATGGATTGCCCATTATCTCTACTCATTTTCTCAAAAAAGAAAATACTTCCAATTTTTCTCTTAAAATATTGTGCGAAGAAAAAAGTTGGGACTCTATTGTTGTAAAACCTGCGGTTTCTTGTGGGGCTTGGCATACGTACAAATTAGAAGGCCTAAGTGAAATTAAACAGTTTAGTTTTCCGATTGAGAACGATTGGCTTATCCAACCTTTTGTTACAGAAATAGCAAGGCAGGGGGAAATATCGCTCATGTTTTTTAATAATCGTTATTCGCATGCTGTGGTAAAAAAAGCCAAAAAGGGTGACTTTAGGGTACAAGAAGAGTTTGGTGGGAAGGCCCAAATGTTTTTTCCCCCAAGCCAAGTAATTTCATTAGCGCAAAAAGTAGTTGACTACTACAAAGCCCAAATGCTTTACAGCCGTGTAGATGGCGTTATTACCCATGAGGGCTTCAAAATCATGGAAGTTGAACTGATAGAGCCTGAACTCTTCCTCTTAGATTCAACCATCCAAAAAAACTTCAAAGAGGCGATCTTACAAAATATCTAAGATTATCGGGTCGTGTACTAAAAAAATATAATGGGTCAATGTGGCTTACTTTGCAGCAAAAAAAGACAATTGGTTTATTCGTGCATTTGTTTGGTTATTACCATTACACAAATCCGCAGATAAACAGTCAGAAACATCTCTAGAACAAGAAACCACTCTAGTTGCTATGGTCAGCCCTTACTTTAGCCACTTCTTCTGTAGTAAATGGCTTGTCTTTATTGCCCCAGCTATTAAAAACATAAGTAAGCACATCGGCAGTTTCTTGATCATTAATATTTATAGGAGGCATATAGCCATTATAAGTTTTACCATTAATGACCATTTCGCCACTTACGCCAAAAATGGTTTCTTTTATGGCACGAGCTCTGTCCTCTAGCATATAATCGGCTTTTGCTAACGGGGGTAATGCAGTGCCCATTCCTTCTCCATTGGCCATGTGGCAAGATTGGCAGTGCATGACGTACACCTCTTTGCCACGTTCCATGCTAGCCTCAAAATCGGGGTCTGGCTGTAAAAGAGCAGTAGTTAAGAAAAAGACAAAGCAAATAGCGATGAAGATGAAAGTTTTCATTGTCCGACAGTTTAGAATTGAAAAAATAGATAGTCGGATAGCCAGATAAGGTTTTAAATATGCTTCATTAAGTTACATTTTTTTCTCTTTATTTCATAAAAAAGCCGGATAAAATCCGGCTTTACATTTATTACAAAAGGCTCACTTATTCTTCAAAATCTTTCAAGACTTTTTCTGCTTTAGCATTGTATACACGATTGCTCAACTTTTCAACTTCGTGGTCATCTCTAACGGTCTTTGCCAATGAAAAGCAAGAACCCACAGTAAAAATCACTCCCATTATCAAATACCCTTTGATCCAAAACTCTCCGGTCAGCATAAATATGCCTACTAAAGTCAAACCAAACGACAAGATAAAAGAAGCCCAAGTCTGGAATTTCCACGCAGGTGTGTTTTTCTCAATTAAGTTTTGCATAGGATTTTAATTTGTTGTACCTGTTCATTTACGGTTAACAAAGAAGTAAGTTGTTCTTAAAATTTAAAAACCAAATGTTTGTTGGGCATTCTCTTAAGTAGCATTCTCAAAAAATAAACCTTCGTTGAGCAGTTTTAAGGCTTTCTCCTTAAAGTCGCTATGCATTAAAATAGAGATGTTGTATTTGCTGCCTCCATAAGATATCATTCTAATAGGAATCTCTTTAAGCAGTTGTAAGACCCTTACTGGCACGCTGGCATTGCCTTGCAGGAATGTGCCCACTACACAAACTATGGTTTGGTTTTCAGTGAACTCCACGTTGCCAAAAGATTTGAGCTCTTCCAAAATATCGCTCAGGTGAGCGGTATTGTCAATAGTGAGCGATATGGCCACCTCAGAAGTAGTGATGACATCGATCGGTGTTTTATATTTTTCAAAAATCTCGAATACTTTTCTCAAAAAGCCATAAGCGAGTAACATGCGACTTGATCTTATTTTTATGGCCACAATGCCATCTTTGGCAGCAATGGCCGTGATGCGTTTTTCGTGGGTAACATCTGCTCTTATTAAAGTCCCTTTTTTCTCAGGTTGCATTGTATTGAGCAAGCGCACGGGTATATTAGCTTTTTGGGCAGGTAAAACTGAGGCAGGATGTAATATCTTGGCGCCAAAGTAGGCGAGCTCAGCAGCCTCTTCAAAAGATAACTCGTCTATGGGAAAGGTTTTTTCTACAATTCTTGGGTCATTGTTGTGCATGCCATCTATATCAGTCCATATCTGTATTTCCTTGGCATCTATGGCAGCACCTATTAAAGAGGCAGAGTAATCGCTACCGCCCCTTTTCAAATTGTCAACTTCGCCAAATTCATTGTAACAGATATAGCCTTGTGTAATAAAAAGATTGCAATCGGGGTGCTTTTCTATTTGCTCGTATAAAAGTTGGCTTATGGCAGCTTCATTAGGATCGCCCTCTTTAGTTCGCATAAAATCCAACGCGGGTAAAAGAACGGTATCTACGCCTATACTCCTTAAATATAGATGGAACAGTCTTGTAGACATAAGCTCGCCCTGTGCCAAAATTATTCTTTCTTCTTTGTCACTAAACTGGGGCGTATTCAGTTGAGCTATCTTATTAAAATGCGCTTCAATATAATGTGAGGCCTCTTTTTTATAACTGTTTTCTTTATATAAGTCCTCTACAAAGTCTTGGTACTTATTCTTAAGCTCTTGAAGTTTAGTGTCGAAGTTGTTTATTTGATCATTGTAAGCCAATGAGGCAAGCTCTACTAAAGCGTTGGTAGTACCCGAAACAGCGGAAAGAACTACTATTTTTCTTTCCTCGCTGCTTACTAATTTTGCCACTCCCTTCATACGTTCTGCACTCCCTACCGAGGTGCCTCCAAACTTTAATATTTTCATGACAGTAAATCGATTGGTTAGTAATGACTTGCCCACTGTTTCCAACCACAACAAGTTTTCTGTTGTCTTTTAAGATATAGCAAGTCTATTATAAAATTTTAATTGATTTGATGCAAATATTAGAAAAATTGCAGGAAAGAGACAGGTTTTAAGTGTTTTTTAAACTTGATAAAAGATTTCTTTTGTACAAGTAGCTTAAAATATACTATGGCCAATTCGATGATTCGCTTTATTTTTTAGATAAGCCTGTGTGATTTCAGCATATAAAATATTAAATTTATTAAATCACATGTTTACAATTTAACAACTAAGCGTATGAGAATAACCTTTACTATACGTACTCAGTCCCTCCTCATATTTTTTCTGTTGGGTTTTCATACGTTATCTGCGCAAGATTCTCCAGACAAAATCTCTTCAGACCGACTCATTTCACAGTTGAATTTAAAAGAAATGGAGGTAACTGAATACAAAGCAAAGCAGGGCAATGGCACAGCCATTTTAAATATGGCTTATGCACAGCATAAAATCGATAATCCTGAAGCTTGGGAAAATGTAAAACAGCATGCTGAGGTAAACGCCGTGGATTTGGTATTTACCAAGTACCCTAGGCACAAAAAAGATTGGATCACGGACTACGATTATTTGCTCAATGCCCGAGTGAAAAATATCATGAATTTAATTCCTTGTTTAAAGCAAAACAAATCCGTTCAGTGGAACATCATTTTGCAAAACAAATGTGTGAAGGAGCCCGAAGCCATGGCCATGTTTCACGGAGCCATTGTTCATTATGACAAGCAGGAGCCCAAACCGATTTTTGCTGCTCTTGATTCTGCAGAAATTGAAAGAGAACTGGATAAAACGCCTTTTAAACCTATTAAAAGTAAAGAGAAAGCACCCGAACCCACTGATGGCGAAAAATACCGTTACATCGGTTTTTACGATGTGTACAGAATTTTAAATGGTAAGCTCCCGATAAAAGATTCGCTTATCTTTCATGTGTTTGAGCGCAATCCGCAATGGCAGGATATGCTCGTAGTAAGCGACTGGACGGCCAGCATGTATGTGTATGGTACACAAGCGGTTATGTGGCAAAAAGAAAACCTGGACAATAAAAAAATTGGCTATTTTGTGTTTTTTAATGATGGCAACAAAAAGAAAAATGATAAAAAAGAGCCGGGCAAAACAGGCGGTATTTACAGTGTTAAAGCGGAGGATACCGAAAGAGTAATAAAAACTATGCGCAAAGTAATGGAGAAGGGGCAAGGGGGAGACAGAGAAGAAAATGACATTGAGGCCTTACAATACGCTCTTAAAAAATATGAGAATACTAAAGAAGTGATCTTGATTGCTGATAACAAAAGCGAAGTAAGGGATTTGTCTCTAATAGGTGGTATTAAAAAACCGGTAAGGATAATTGTTTGCGGTACTTCTGAGAAAAGCGCCATAAGAGAAGATTACATCAAGCTTGCCATGAAAACTGGTGGATCTTTGCATACTCTAACCGCAGATTATGACAATTTGCATCAATTAAGCGAAGGAGAAACCGTATTTATTGAGGATGTACGATACAAGTTAGTAAACCATCAATTAAAAATGATTACCCATATGCTTGACTGATTCTTTAAGCGATACCTATAATTTTAATTTGTGAGCACGTTTAAGAAATAGCTAAGCGATTTTTTAAATGTGTTTTTTTATGGGAATCTTTGCCATAGCCAACAATAAAGGCGGTATCGGAAAAACCACTTCGGTAATAAATATTGGAGCCGCACTCACCAAGTTTGATAAAAAAGTATTATTGGTCGATTTTGACCCACAGGCAAACCTAAGTAAGTCTCTAGGTTTTAGGGAATGTACCAATACGCTTACCGATGTTATTTTGCAGGGAAAACGTTTAAATGTTGAAAGATTTAGTGATAACCTGCATGTTTTACCTGCTACTATGGCGCTTACAAGAGTAGAGCAGCAATTGGACCCCGCACAAGGCGATCATCATGTTCTAAAAGAAATTTTGCAATCTATAGAAACAGATTATGATGTGATCTTAATCGATTGTCCACCTGCACTGAATATCTTGACCACAAGTGCACTTACCGCGGCAACTCATTTGTTAATACCAGTGCAAGCAGAATTTTTAGCCTTAGAAGGATTGGCCTCTTTTTATGATGCAATTAAGAAAATACAGAAAAGAATCAATACAAAACTTGAGATTGGAGGCTTGTTTGTAACCCGATACGATCAACGCAAAGTGTTGAACAGACATGTGCTCGAAACATTATCTGAACGCTTTTCAGAATATCTTTTACCAACAACTATAAGAGAAAATATTACCCTTGCAGAAGCTCCTGTAAATAGAACAGATGTATTTAGTTATGCACCCAAAAGCTACGGAGCCGAAGACTACCAAATGCTTGCCAGAGACATCTTACATAAACTAGAAGAAAGCACTGTAACATCACCAAAAGCGATAAACCAATTGGACTACAAAAAATAATCGCTTAGGGTGTTGGTATGCTAAAAAATTGACTAATATTGAAGTAGTTCATTTTTTTAACTGCATTCAATATGTCAAAAGATACTTCAACCCCTAAAAAAAACTTACCCAAAGTAGCCTATTTTTGTATGGAATATGGCTTAGATACTGCTTTTAAAGCCTATGCAGGTGGCCTCGGAATTTTGGCAGGCGATTACCTTAAAGGTGCCAAAGACCACGATTATCCTGTAATTGGCATTGGCATTAAATGGAAGCAAGGTTACACCGATCAGCTAATCGGGAAAAATGATTATCCCTACGATTCTTATCACAACTACCAGTACGATTTCTTAAAAGATACAGGCGTAACGGTTACGGTAGAAATCAAACGGCAAAAGGTAAAATGCAAGGTTTGGGAGATTGATTGCTTTGGCAATGCTACCATTTATTTACTTGATACCGATTTGCCAGAAAACCCCGAAGCTTGGACAACCGGGCAACTTTATGGCTGGTTTGGCGAAGAAAGAGTGGCACAAGAAATCGTTCTAGGAATTGGAGGTGTAAAAGCCCTGAGGGCACTAAATCTCGACATAGATATTTATCATTTTAATGAAGGGCACGCACTTTTTGCAGGTTTTGAACTCATTCGCGAGAAGATGAAAAAGGGCATGAGCTACAAAGAAGCCAAAAAAGCTACGCGTAAAGAAGTGGTCTTTACTACCCATACGCCTGTAGTACAGGGCAACGAATCGCACCCTATTGAGAGGTTGATGTACATGGGAGCCAACAATGGCCTTTCTGAAAAGCAACTTAAAAAAATAGCGGGCGATCCGTTTAACATGACAGTAGCTGCGCTAAAACTTTCTAAAGTGGCCAATGCAGTTGCTCAGCTACATGGAGAAACCGCCAACAAGATGTGGAAACATGTTAAAAAACGCGCTGAGATTTTGGCAATCACCAATGCCATACACACACCTACTTGGGTTGATGCCAGAATGCTAGAAGCGGCAGAAAAAGACGGCGATTTATGGAGTATCCACACAGAAAATAAAAAGGCACTCATCGATTTTGTGAAAGAAAGAAATGGAGTAGCGTTGAGGGAAGATGTGCTGTTGATTGGCTTTTCTAGAAGGGCAGTAGCTTACAAACGCAGCGATTTCATTTTTACTGATGAAGAAATAGCCGATTCCCTCTTTAAAGAAGGTAAACTGCAAATAGTATTTTCAGGCAGAGCCCACCCGCTAGACGATGGGGGCAAAGACATAGTAGCGCGTTTGGTGGCTATGAGCAGGAAATATCCAGAATCTGTGGTTTTCTTAGAAAATTACGACATGACCATTGGGCGCATGCTTACCCGAGGTTCAGATATTTGGCTGAACAATCCGAGAAGGCCAAAAGAAGCAAGTGGTACCTCCGGCATGAAGGCCGCCATGAACGGTGTCTTAAATTTTAGTACGCTAGATGGCTGGTGGCCCGAAGCCTGCAAACACGGAGAAAATGGCTGGCAATTTGGCGATGGTTTTGAATGTAAAAAAGAGAAAAAACAAGACGCACATGACCTAAAAGCATTTTACAAGGTGCTGCTGAACGAAGTGCTGCCCACCTACTACGAGGATAAAAAGAAATGGGTAGCTATGATGCGCCAAAGCATTTTAGATACCAAAGAGTACTTTGCTGTAAAAAGGATGCTGGATGAGTATTACGAGCTGCTGTACAAGGCTTGATTGATTTTAGTTTAAATGTGCGAAAAGTTAGACAAAAGTATCTTAGCCCATTAGTGAGCGGTACAAAATTTGATAAGGGAGCAGTTTCCCAAAAAGTTCTAATTTAGAAGTGTCCAAACAGCTAAATC
>CAKZMZ010000287.1 GCA_937129345.1 uncultured Thalassovita sp.
CTTTGACTATTCCATCTTTGATTGTGGCCACTTTTGGGGGAGGTACTGGTTTGCCAACCCAAAAAGAATGTTTAGAAGTGTTAGGCTGCACCGGCAGAAATAAGGTAAATAAATTTGCTGAAATAGTAGGTGCGGTTGCCTTGGCGGGTGAGATTTCTCTTGGCTCAGCCATTTCCTCATCGGACTGGGTTTCTAGCCATGAGAAGTATGGAAGGAATAGATAGAGAAGAATTATGCACTAAGATTGAACTGTAATTTTTTTTAAAGCCTCGATATTAAAGGGAAGTTAATGTTTTTTCTCTTCAAATATCGAGGTTTTGTTTTTTCCGTTCACTAATCATACATTAAAGAAATTACAGAGCATGACCACAAAAACAAAGGCTAACCTTTTAGGCTTGGCATTACCAATTATCTTAGTCCTAATTACCCTCAATACTATTGCAATATTCTCCCTAAAAATAGATAGAAACTTACATCAAAAAAAGCTAGAAGATTTAACGCTTTTAAAAAACCTCAAAAAAGAGATTCATTCAAGAGTAAATGAATTAGATATGCAGGCCAGAAGCTATGCACTCATTAAGAAACCCATTTTTTTAAATGATGTAGAAAAACTGGCGGCATCACAAACAAAAAGTTTTAAAACTATAGATTCTTTGTTGTTAGTGCTCAACTATCAACCTAAGGGCTTAAACGAATTAAAAAAAGAGGTAAATGCCTACTATGATTTGGTTTATGATATGGTAAATCTTGCCAAAGAAGGAAAAAATGATGAAGTACTTGCTATTTTGAATGAAAATAAGGGCTTAGATTTATGGCTAAAATATGTTGATTTTGGAGAGACTTTTGATCCTGAAGTAGAGGGGCAGATCGCTTCTATAGAAAATAGGCAAGACACTTTGCTTCTTTTAAATACAGCTTTACAGTCTCTTTTGGCAATATTAGGCTTGCCCATATTAATATTTGTAATAATTAGATTGAAAAGAAATGACAGAAAGAATCTTGCTTTGTTAGCAAAATTGCAAGAGAAAAATAGGCAAATGATATTTGATGCTAACATTGAAAAGGAAAATGATAGTAGTATAGATTATGTAGTACAGAATATAGCTGATAACCTTGAAAAATCTAAAGCATTTATAAGTCAAATAACAGAGGGAAATCTTTCAGTAAAGTGGGAAGGGATGAACGATGAAAATCGGGATTTGAATAAAGAAAATCTATCAGGCAAGTTGATTTACATGCGGGATGAAATGTTGAAGGTGAAAGAGGAAGGTGCTCAAAGAGAATGGTTAAATTTAGGGGTAAATCAACTAACAGAATTGTTAAGAAATACGCAAAGCAGTGATGAATATGAGCTCGATGAGGTATTGTCTTTTATAATAAAACGTGTTCGAGCAAGTGTGGGCGCTATTTATATTTCGGAGGAGAATGGAGAGAAAAAAGAATTGGTTTTGAAAGCTGCCTATGCATACGATAGGAAAAAGTTCTTAGATAGTAGAGTACAGATTGGGGAAGGATTAATTGGGCAAACTTATCTAGAAAAAGAAATAACGCATTTAAGGAAATTACCGGTAGATTATCTAAAGATTCAGTCAGGACTAGGAGAAAGCCAGCCATGCGATTTAATAATTTTACCTCTTAAGCATAATGATCAGGTAATAGGTGTGATGGAGTTAGCGACTTTCAAAGAAATAGAAAAATATAAAATAACCTTTTTAGAAAGCATATCTGAGATATTGGCTTCAAGTCTGTTTGCCAAGCAAAATAATATTTTTAATAAAAGACTGCTGCAGGACTCTCAGGTACTTACCGAAAAGCTAAGGACCCAAGAGGAGGAATTAAAACAGAACCTCGAAGAGATGCAGGCTACAAGTGAAGAGTCTGAAAGACTACAACGAGAGCTCCGAGAAGAGAATCAACTTTTGCAAGATGAATTATCTAGACTTAAAGGGCACATGATTGGCCAAGACTAGTCTAGATTTAACTACTTCGGGAATATAAATCGATAATGGTCGCTTAAATAGCGACTATTTTTTTTCCCTTTCCCCAAAAATTAAGCTACCGACCCTAATCATGGTGCTGCCTTCTTTTATGGCAATTTTGTAGTCGTTGCTCATGCCCATGGAGAGTTCGGTAAAATCGAGGTTGTCTGCCACGAATTTACTTCCTGTTTTATTGAATAGGTTTTTTAGAGCCGTGAACTCTTTTCTGATTTGTGCAAAGTCAGAAGTAAAAGTAGCCATACCCATAAGGCCTTTCATACGGACATTTTCCATCTTCTGAAATTCATCACTTTCAATAATCGCAAAGAGTTCTTCTTCATTTAAGCCAAACTTAGTGTCTTCTTCCGCAATATGGATTTGAAAAAGGCAATCTATTACACGTTCGTTTTGCTTGGCCCTTTTGTTAATTTCTTTGAGTAGTTTTAAACTATCTACCGAATGTATAAGGCTAACAAAAGGAGCGATGTATTTCACCTTATTGCGTTGTAAGTGCCCAATCATATGCCATTCAATATCTTTGGGCAAAGCCTCATGCTTTTCGGTCATTTCCTGTACTTTGTTTTCACCGAAAATACGGACGCCCGCGTTGTAGGCCGCTTGCAATAAATCAACAGGTTTTGTTTTGCTTACGGCTATTAACTTGCAGCCTGTTCCCGCCAGGTCTCCTTTAAATAAGTCTAGATTTCTTATTAATTCAGTTTCGTTCATGTTCTTTGCTATTAGTTTTCTCCTCAATGCCCTGTATGTGTAGAGCCTTCTTCTACTTTGTAAATACTTAATAGGTATTATAAGCTATTGTTACAAAATTAAAAAATCTTACTGGTAAAAAAGTATTCGCTAAGCTATCAGAAATCGTAAAACATAGTTTTAATTTAGGAAAAAAAAGTTAAAACATGTAAAATTTATATTTCTGTAAATCAGTATTTTATGTTTTTATTTAAAAGTATACTTGCTATTATATGTTACAACATATATTATTGCAGTGCTGTTTTGCAGCGATTTTGTTTTAAATAATAAATGTATAAACATTAGGTGGTATAACTTTTAATATTATGAAAAAATCAATTTTATTCTTCAGTTTATTATTGGCAGCTTTTGTATCTGCTCAGGCACAGACTAATTGGAAGGTAGACGCTGCCCATTCTAGTATAGAGTTTACAGTAACCCACATGGTGATCAGTGAGGTAACCGGAAAGTTTGGTGGTTTTGACGCTATGGCTTCTTCAGAGAGTGATGATTTTGGTGGCGCTTCCATAGAGTTTTCTGCAGATGTGGCCACTATCAATACGGGCATAGAAAAAAGAGATGAGCACTTGCGTTCTGCCGATTTTTTTGATGCGGAGAAATACCCTAAACTGACTTTCAAAAGCAATTCTTTTAAAAAGGTTGAAGGAAAAAATTATGCTTTAAAAGGCGATTTGACCATGCACGGTGTAACCAAACCCGTGGAGCTAGAAGTGGTTTATAACGGAACTATCAAAGATCCTTATGGACAAACCAAGGCAGGATTTAAAATTATTGGCCTTTTAAATAGATTTGATTACGGACTTACTTGGGATGCTGCT
>CAKZMZ010000288.1 GCA_937129345.1 uncultured Thalassovita sp.
GAAAAAAAATAACTAAAATTGTAGCCAGATATTTATTTTTAGTGTGTTCATATTCTTGTCTGGCAAGGGTACCCAAAAATACCAATCTATGGTAAATAAGATTTTTGGGCAGAACCTTATCCAAATGCTTTCTAACATATCTATGATCGGCGTGGGCATAGGTGCAGGTGCATTAGTAATCATCTTGTCTATATTTAATGGCTTAGAAGAACTAACAAAAGGACTTTACAGCACTTATAATGCAGAAATAAAAGTTTTGCCAGCCACAGGCAAATCTTTTGAGGTAGATGGTAATTTGCTTAATAAAATCAGCGCCTTACCAAATGTAGAAGCAGTTACTCAGGTTATAGAAGACGATGCCTTTTTGGAGTACAACGGCGCCTCTATGCGAGTAATCGTAAAAGGCGTAAGCGATAATTATAAAAAGCAGTATCCGCTAGAAAAAGCTCTGGTAAGCGGTAAGAGCGATTTGGAAAACAACGGTAATATGCGCGCCCTTGTAGGAATTGGGGTAAGACATCAACTTTCCGTATCGCTGCAAGATCAATTTAAAGCACTTGTTTTTAACTATCCTAAGAAAAATATACCTGTTGGTCTTAATCCCGAGGGCGCACTTAATAGAAAGTCAATCTTACCAGGTGGTGTTCTGGCCATTGAGCAAGAATTTGACTCTAAATATGTAATAGTTCCTTTAGATTTTACCCAAGACCTCTTACAGTACGGAAACAGACTTACTGCTTTAGAAATAAAAACCCGTGAAGCCAATAAAATAGCCGAAGTTCAATCCCAAATAAAAAATCTGGTAGATGATAACTTTAAGGTGTTGAATGCTGAGGAACAACAAGAAAGCGTGCTTAAAGCAGTAAAAATAGAAAGGCTTTTTGTGTTTATCGGATTTACCTTTATACTGGCCGTAGTTTCTTTTAATGTTTTCTTTTCGCTAGCCATGCTGGCCATAGAAAAGAAAAAAGACATTGCTATATTCTTTTCTATGGGAGCAGGAAAGGGCTTTGTAAAAAGGATATTTTTCTATGAAGGGTGCATTATAGCACTTACTGGTGCCTTTTTTGGCTTACTGATCAGCTTTATTATTGTATTTATACAACAACAATTTGGAGTAATACCTTTGGGCGTGCCTAGCTCCATAGTTGATGCTTACCCTGTAAAAATCAATGCTATGGACTTTGTTTACACAGGACTTGTTGTAATAGCGTTGACTTTACTGGCCTCTTACATTCCTGCCAGAACCGCCGCCAACACCGTGATTCACGAGCAGCTTTAATCAAATAAAGCGTCTATGCTTTTCGCAAGCTTATGGTCTTTCTCGGTCACTATGTCTCCTGCATCATGCGTGTTTAAGTGTATTTCTACATTATTGTACACATTTGTCCAAAATGGATGGTGATTTTGCTTTTCTGCTAGTATGGCCACTTTGGTCATGAATGAAAAAGCTTCTACAAAATCTTTAAACTCAAATGACCTCACCAATTTGTTGTTCTCTTCTTTCCACATATTATTTTATTTTTTTTATGATACTTTCTTATTAGACAGTTAATGTGCGCAATTGTTTTTAAGAAATGGATATGTGGGAAATCATAAAAGCATTCTTCCTTGTAAACTCCGAATAGCTTGAGTGGTAAAAAATTCTTTACCATTGCTTTTTAGTGCTAAATGGACATAGGTAGATATTAGTATTGTTTAAAAGTTTATTCCACCTGATTAAGGTGTTTAGTATATCTTTTTGGTAGGGTTAATTGAGAATTCGTTTCAGATAGAATACCCATACGATGAGTTTCATGGGGGCTAATCCCTAATTATAGAGCACTTTTCCATACATTCAAAAATGCTTAGTATGTGTGGGTCTTCTAAGCTATAAATTACATTTTTTCCTTCTTTTTGAGATTTTAAAACACCTTTGTCTTTCATCTTTATAAGATGGTGCGACAGCAGAGACTGTTCGATTCCTGTATGTTCTATTAAAGAACTAACTGTGAGTTCAGGATTGCCTTCAAGTGCTTCTAGTATAGATAATCTTACAGGATGCGCTATGGTCTTTAATATATCAGCTACTTTATTGAGGGTTTTCACATCAAACCTATTCGATAGGTCATTCATAACTACTTTCTTAAATACATGAACATATATTCATAAATATAATAAATTATTGTTTTGCTCAGAAATACTTCCGGTCTTACTCGGTTTTATTGGCTTGAATAATGATTCATAGAAATCTTACCAAATTGGTAAAGCATGCTTTCTAAAAGCTTTCAAGCTATACATTACCGATTTGATGGTTGGGCATACTCGCCTAAAGAGTTATAAATTTAACTTTTTATTAGACAGCTCCCGTGCAAACTACTTAGCCGATAAATTAATGCAAGGAATGATCATCTCCTCTAAAGAAATGCCTCCGTGCTGAAAAGTGTCCTTGTAATATTTTACGTAGTGGTTATAATTATTAGGATATGCAAAGAAATAATCTTCTGTTGCAAAAACGTAAGAAGTAGAAACATTGATTCTCGGTAGAGAGAATGAAGCGGGATCATCGGCCACCAAAACATTTTTCTTGTCGTAGCTTAAGTTTTTACCCTGCTTGTACCTTAGGTTGGTGTTGGTATTTCTATCCCCTATTATTTTGTATGGCCTTTTGCACCTAACTGTTCCGTGATCGGTACTGATAATAACTTTTGCTTTTTTAGAGGCTAAAATCTTTAAGGTCTCTAACAAGGGAGAATGGGTAAACCAAGAATGGGTTAAAGATCGGTATGCAGGCTCGTCAGGCGCGAGTTCGCGTATCATTTCTGTATCGGTTCTTGCATGAGAAAGCATATCTACAAAATTGTACACAATCACATTTAATTTGTTGTTGAGCAAATTGTGAATATTATCTAGTATGTGCTTACCTTGGCTTACATGAATTACCTTATTGTAAGAAGCTTTTATATTGATCCTTCTTCTTTTGAGTTGCCTATTTAAAAATTCACCTTCGTGGTTGTTTTTACCGCCTTCTTCGTCATCGCCGACCCAAATGTCTTCATCGTGTTTTTCCATGTCTGACGGTAACATTCCTGAAAATATGGCATTACGAGCATAAGCTGTAGTTGTTGGTAAAATAGAGAAATAATTAAATTCCTCGTCAACATTAAAATAGTCTGATATTAGAGGTTCCAATATTTTCCATTGATCTAGCCTAAGATTATCAATCACTATAAAAAAAACAGGACCTTCATTGTCTAATTCAGTAAAAACTTTTTCTTTCATCAACTCATGAGACAATACAGGCCTGTGGCTTTCGTGGCTGCTGATCCAATCTTTGTAATTATCTTTTATAAATTTCGTAAAGTTTACATTCGCTTCAGTTCTTTGCATTTCGAGCACTTCCATCATGCTCTTATTTTCTGTATCGTTAATTTCTAAATCCCAGTAAACCAGCTTCTTATATATATCTATCCAGTCATTATGGTCCATGTCATCAAAAAATGCCATACTTATTTTCTGGAAATCTTGCTGGTAACTCTGATTGGTTTTTTCGCTTACTATCCTTTTTTTATCGAGGATTTTTTTAACACTCAGCAGTATTTGGTTCGGATTTATGGGCTTTATCAAGTAATCCTCAATTTTTGCACCAATGGCCTCTTCCATAATATGTTCTTCCTCACTTTTTGTGATCATTATTACGGGTACATTAGGCCTCATTTGCTTTATTTGTGAGAGCGTTTCTATACCTGTCATACCAGGCATATTTTCGTCTAAAAAAATTACATCGAAGTTGTTTTGCTCACATTGCTCAATGGCATCAGCACCGCTGTTTACCCCTGTAATATCATAGCCTTTTTTATTTAAAAACATGATATGAGGTTTTAGCAAATCTATTTCATCATCTGCCCATAAAATATTATATCGTTGCATGTTGATTGGCTTATTTAAAAAAATTAAAACTAGACTTAAAAAATTACGGAATTAACCGCAGCGAGTTGGTTTTGGCCTTCCTTTTAACATTATTTATAAAAGCTAAGGTTAAATCTAAAGTGATTTGCTCCAAAAGAAAGCAAAACAATGTACCGTAAAAGATAAGACTTTTAAAAATGCTATAATAATTTTAGTTTGCGAATCCCTAAAAATTATCTTTTAATCTCTAAAAACTTATACCCAAAGAAGTTGTAATCGCAAAGTTACCATTTACTCTTTCTGTTACTTCACTATCAGACTGTTCGAAAATATCTTCTGTAGCATTTAACCACTTTGCTTCAAATCTTAGAAAGGCATTTTTTACAGGAGAAAAATCTGCACCTAAAGAAATACCAGAAATTTTATGCTCTGCGGGAAAAATATTTAATATTACTCTTTCGGGGTCATGAAAATACTCTAACCTTCCTGTGACTGTCCAAAAATCATTAACATAATAGTTTAGTAACAAAGCAGTACCCCACCAATTTAAGTATTCATCGGTACCTCTTGTAGCCAGCTTATCTCCCCCAAAATCAAAGGCAAAGGCAGAGTAAATTCTATCGGTGGCATTCCAGATTACATAAAAATTATGGAAATAGCGAAAACTCTCTATCTGACTTGGCGCATTGTTGCCTTCGCCAAAATAAGAGCTGGAATTAAGAGTAAGCTTATCATTAGGAGTATAGGTTATTTGGGTACCTATTGCTTTATTATCGTTATTATCAGCGATATTTTGCCAACCATTTAATACCAAAAAAGAAAAGAACCATTGCTCATTGGCTTGATATGATAATTTTGCTCCCGACTCAAAAAACGGTGAATTATGCGCTACCAAACTTCTAGATAAATTGGGGTTATCTGGCCCGATAGCACCTTCTATTCCTATATGCGAACTAAAAACTCCAGCATCTAGCCAAAGATTATCCATTAATTTTATTCCTATATTGGCTTCTAACACATTTTGGAACAATTGTTCCTCAGCTGCATAATTACTTACTGAATAATCGCCTGCCAATAATGCGAAATTTCCTCTTACTGAATTACTATTATAACTAGCCCCTAAGTAAGCTGTATTTACATTTATGCCATTGTGCTTTGTATGAGAGTATAAAAAACCCGGACGGTCACCTGATGCTGGATCATTAAAATCGTAATTGTAATAAACATCTATACCCCCAAAAAACCTAAGCTGGTTTTGTAATGAGTCTTCTTGTGCAAAAAGAGGCTGTATTTGTAATAAAAAAATTAATAAAGCTGATATTTGCTTTAATGAGCTGCGCATCGATGTCATAATAAATTTACCTTAAGGCAAAAAGTTGTTTTATCTAAGGAGGTGGATATAACTACCAATATGTCTCTTAATAGGCAAATTAAAAAATGTTACGCAATAAAAGTGGGTTTAGAGTGCCTTTGTAAAAGTTCATAGTAGCACAATGTAAGGAACCGCCCTGTTTAATAAGTAGAGAGCAGTTTATTGGAACCACTTCCTTATTTGGAAATAAATCTGCAAAGATTGCTTTTGCCTCAGCATCCTCTTCAATATTATAGAATGGTATAAATACCCGTTCATTTACTATCAAAAAATTAATGTAACTGGCGGGCAACCTTTTTTTCTCATTGTAAACTGTGCCAATAGGTATACCTACTAGGTTAAAATGTTGACCAAAGGCATTTTCTAATAGAATTAATTCATCTTTCATTTTATTTAGCGCTTCAAAGTGATCATCATTTTCCTTACAGGTGGCATAAACAATGGTATCTTTACTCACAAACCTTGCAAGCATATCTATATGAGAATCGGTATCATCGCCCGCCAAAAAACCTGATCTCAGTACGTGCAGTCGCTTAAGGCCAAATTTCTGTTTAATGGTTTGGATAATTTCTTTCTCTGAAAAGTGCTCGTTCCTATTTTTAGAAAAGATACAAGCAGCAGTGGTCAAGGCCTCTCCGCTTCCGTTACTATCAATAGAACCTCCTTCAAAAACAAAAGGAACATCTCTACATACTAAGGATGGTTTTATAATGCCATGAGAAACTAAGCTCTTGTTAACCTGATTGTCAAAATTAGCAGGGAACTTCATGCCCCAACCATTAAAGATATAATTGTAGAGTAATATTTTTTCATTGTTATAAACCGATATCAAGCCATGATCTCGAGACCAAATATCATTGGTTTGCGCCTTCACAAAAAAAATCCTTTCTATTTCTGCATCTGAAAAAAAACGAGAGAGCTCATCTGGCCTAAAATAAATAATGATAAGCCTGGTATGGCTTATCACTATTTTTGAAATACTAACAAATAATTGAGTTACTTGAGGGAAATCATCTTCCCATATTTCCTTTGAATGTGGCCAAGTTATTTGTATAGCTTCTTGAGGTTCCCATTCTGCAGGAAATCTAATTTCTTGATTCATCTTTACTGTTCTTTCTTATCCTTCTCGGCCTCAGCTATTTCTTCCATAGCCATCATAGAAACTGATTTAAAGCCACCGTAAGAGGCCTTTTTAAATGCTTTTTTTGCAAGTTCATAATTTTTGATCTCTTTATAAAGTACTCCTAAAGCAAATTCAAATTTTGTTTTTTGAGCAATGTCAAGACCTTGGTAATCTATTAGACCTTGAAAAGCATCTATGGCCTCGTTGTACTCTTTCAATTTCATATGAGCAACAGCCTTTATAAATAGTACATTGTAGTTTTTACTGTCAACCGCTAAATACTCATTTGAGATTTCAATGGCTTTTTGGTAATGTCCGTTATCTAAATAAAGTTCGGCTAAAGAAAATTTTACTTTTAGAAGTTTTTTCTCGTCCTTTTCTACAGCTATGGCCTTCTTAAATTTCTCTACAGCGTTGTTTTGATCGCTTTCTAGTTTTGCTATGTTACCAAGCATTACATAAGCATCAGAAAAATCGCTTTGCATCTCAAGGGCAGTTTTCAAAAAGTCTTTTGCATGCTCATAATCTTTTATTTGCAAATAAGCTACGGCCGCAGACATGTAATAAGATGGACTTAGCTTTGCAATTTTAGCTCTATAAGGGCCAAAGTTAGCATACTTAAACGCCTTTCTGGAATTTTCATATTCACCTAATTTATTGTAAGCATAACCCAACTCATAGTAAAACCTCGCCACTACTTTAGGTTCTTTAGAACCAATCTTAGAAGTTGCCGATAACATAGCTTGCTTTGCTTGCTCGTAGTTGCCTTTGTGGTTTTGGATAACTGCTTCGTAATATAAAATAGAAGTATTTTGAGCATCGAGAACTTTTACATCATTGATATGCCTTAGCGCACGATCAAAGTTTTCTCTTTCTAGTAACATGCCTATAATGTTCTCTTTATAAGCAATCCTTTTTTTCAAATCAGTTTCGTATTGAAATGCCTTGTCAAGAGATTCCTCTACTTTGAGATGTCTATCTAAGTTTTTATAACATCTGGCCATCATGGTATATGCGGGCACAAAATCTTGCTTAAGCCTTGCGGTTTCTTCGTAGGCCAAGATAGCATTGTCATATTCTTTAAGAGTTAAATAACACATACCCTTTGAGAATGAAAACCTAGGATTTTCAGGCTCTAGAGCTATGGCCCTATCGTACTCGTCGATTGCCGCTATAAAATTGTTGCTTTTTCTTAGATGTTCGGCTCTAGCAAATATTTGCATTACATCATCTTGAGCAGATAAAAACAAAGGGACCTGCGCTATTGCTATTGCTAGAAGAAAAATTCGTAAACTATTTTTCATTGTTAGTAAATTTATTTGTTAGCTCCTTTATTTGTTGTCAGAATTGAAATTATCCCAATTCTCATTCCATCTATCATCATCAATAAGTAAGGTAACTATAACTATGAGTAAGATTATTTTTTACAATTGAAATAATAGCCCCAATCTATTGACCGCTAGATGTAGGTGTTTGATTTTTGCAAAACGCTGTTTTTAATGAAAACTTGTAGGATGAGTGTAATTGAGATATTCAATAGGCTAGCTAATTGATAATGTGTTAATTAATGTTATGTTGCTAGCTTATTTTTCTCACTAAAAAAGAATATTTTGATTGCAAAAAATTAAATGTGCAGGAAAACTACTTGATGTAAGAATTTTATACAGTTTTAGTTTTTTATATAAAAGTTACCACAGCATAACCTACCAAATCGGTTTATTTTTCCATATTTGAAAATATCTTTGCATAAATCTTTATAAAACATGCTAGAAATTCAATTAATAAGGGCAAACCCGACATTTGTAATCGAAGGTTTAAAGAGGAAGTATTTTGAAAATGCGGATAATATAATAGAGCAGATCCTTCAAGTAGACAAGGAAAAAAGAGAGACACAAGTAGAAGCAGATAAAACGCTTTCAGAAGCCAATAACCTTTCTAAACAAATTGGTAAGCTTATTAAAGAAGGTAAAAAGGAAGAGGCCAATCAGATTAAAGCAAAAAGTGGGGAATTAAAACAAAAGGCAAAAGCTTTGACTGAACAACTCCAAGAAAAGGAAAAGGAAATCAATGAACTGCTTTTACAGGTACCTAATCTACCACATAAAGATGTTCCCCAAGGAAAAACTGCAGAAGACAATGTGGTGTTTTTTCAAAGTGAAGAAAAAACTCAAATATCAGATAAAGCTTTGCCCCATTGGGAGCTCATCACAAAATATGATATTATAGACTTTGAACTAGGAAACAAAGTTACCGGTGCGGGTTTTCCTTTTTATATTGGAAAAGGAGCTAGATTGCAAAGGGCTTTGGTCAATTTCTTTTTAGATGAAGCTACAAAAGCAGGTTATAAAGAAATACAACCACCCATTATTGTAAATGAAGCATCTGCGTTGGCTACAGGCCAACTTCCTGATAAAGAAGGACAGATGTATAAATTAGAAAACCACGATTATTATTTAATACCTACAGCTGAGGTTCCGCTAACCAATATTTACAGAAATGAAATTTTAAAAAAAGAAATCCTGCCTTTAAAGCTGACAGGTTTTACACCTTGTTTTAGGCGAGAAGCAGGTTCATGGGGAGCTGATGTAAGAGGTTTGAACCGACTGCATCAATTTGATAAGGTGGAGATTGTACAAATTACACTACCCGAAATGTCTTATGAAGTGCATCAAGAAATGAAAAACCATATAGAAAGCTTGATACAAAAGCTTGAGCTACCTTATAGAATACTAAACCTATGCGGAGGCGATATTAGTTTTAATGCAGCTCTATGTTATGATTTTGAAGTATACTCAGCAGCTCAAAAAAAATGGTTAGAGGTAAGTTCTGTCAGTAATTTTGAAACCTTTCAAGCAAACAGGTCAAAACTGAGATACCGCAACGAACAGAATAAACCTGTACTTGCCCATACGCTAAATGGTAGTGCTTTGGCGCTGCCGAGAATAATGGCAGCCATAATAGAGAATAACCAAACCAAAGACGGCATAAAAATACCCGAAGTACTCCAAAGTTATTGTGGGTTCGATACCATTGATTGATTTCTAATTCTCATCCTAAAATCTTTTTAGAATACAACAACTTACCCAGCCAATATGCTCGAGTTCCAAAAAATTGCTGAAGAACTAAATATTTCTATTAAACAAGTAGAAGCGACCATACAGTTACTTGACGAAGGTGCTACCGTTCCCTTTATTTCCAGATACAGAAAAGAAAGAACAGGTAGCCTAGATGAAGTACAAATTACAAATATTAGAGATCGCATCTCCCAATTGAGAGATTTACAAAAGAGAAAAGAAAGTATTCTCAAAAGCATAGAAGAACAAGGAAAACTGACACCCGAACTCAAAAAAGAAATTGAAGCGGCAGAAAAAATGGCTGTCTTAGAGGACATTTATCTGCCCTACAAACCAAAGCGAAGAACGCGCGCCACAATAGCACGCGAAAAAGGATTGGAGCCCTTAGCAAAACTCATTTTCGAACAAAAGGCAGATAAAATTCCTGCTTCAGAATATATAGATAAAGAAAAAGAGGTACTAAACGATGAAGACGCACTATCAGGGGCTCGAGATATAATCGCCGAATGGATAAACGAAGACGCAAATACGCGAAATAAACTCAGAAAGGTGTTTGAAAATGAGGGTGTAATCTCTTCCAAAGTAATTAAAAATAAAGAAGAGGCGGGAGAAAAATATAAAGACTACTTCGATTGGACAGAACCTATCAAATCTATTCCTTCTCACAGGTTATTGGCCATTAGGCGTGGCGAAAAAGAAATGATACTTAGTGTGGATATTACTCCACCAGAAGACTTGGCTATAGATTTACTCGAAAAACAATTTGTTAAATCGAATAATACTTGTGCGGAAGAGGTAAAAAAAGCACTTAAGGATGCTTACAAAAGGCTTTTAAAGCCTTCTATGGAAACCGAACTGCGGGTAAACACCAAAAGTACCGCTGATGAAGACGCCATAAACGTTTTTGCCAAAAATTTACGACAACTACTTATGGCGCCCCCAATGGGCGAAAAAGCTACACTTGCCATTGATCCAGGATTTCGTACAGGCTGTAAAGTGGTTTGCTTAAGTCCACAAGGTAAGTTGCTAGATAAAGCGACGATATTTCCTAATGAGCCTCAAAAAAAAGTGGCCGAGGCTGGTTTGATCATTTCCCAGCTTTGTAAAAAACATAATGTAGAGGCCATAGCCATTGGAAATGGAACTGCCAGTAGAGAGACCGAAAAGTTTATTAAAGACCTGCAATTAAATAATGTGTTGATTTTAATGGTTAATGAGAGCGGTGCTTCTGTCTATTCTGCATCTGCCACAGCACGAGAAGAATTTCCTGAAGAAGATGTAACCGTAAGAGGGGCTGTATCCATTGGAAGAAGACTTATGGATCCCTTAGCCGAGCTTGTAAAAATAGATCCTAAATCTATTGGGGTTGGGCAATACCAACACGATGTTGATCAAAACGCATTAAAGAAAAGCTTAGATGATGTAGTTCTTAGCTGTGTAAACAATGTTGGGGTTGAATTGAATACAGCCAGTAAAGAACTGTTGACCTATGTCTCTGGCCTGGGTGAAGCTACCGCAAAAAACATAGTGAAATACCGAGAAGAAAAGGGGCCATTTAAAAATAGAGCAGAACTGAAAAAAGTAAGTCGGTTAGGTGATAAGGTGTTTGAGCAAGCCGCTGGTTTTTTGAGAATAAAAAAAGCGGAAAATCCTCTAGATGAAACAGCTGTGCACCCTGAAAGCTACGATATTGTTAGTAAAATGGCCATTGATCAACAATCTAGTATTAAAGAACTGATTGCTGACAAGCAAAAACTTAAAAATATTAAATTACATAATTATGTATCTGATAAAACTGGCTTGCCTACATTAAAAGACATTCTATCAGAACTAGCCAAACCAGGCCGTGACCCTCGTGAAAAATTTGAGGTTTTTCAGTTTCAAGAAGGGGTAAATGAAATGAGCGACCTTAAAGTAGGCATGACACTACCCGGCATTGTAACCAACATAACCAATTTTGGAGCTTTTGTTGATATCGGTGTACACCAAGATGGCCTCGTACACATTAGCCAATTGGCCAACCATTTTATAAAACATCCTGAAGAGGTAGTAAAAGTACAGCAACAAGTTCAAGTACGAGTTACAGAGGTAGATATTAAAAGAAAAAGAATTGCTCTTTCAATGAAAGACGAAGAATCGAGCAAACAGAGACCCAAGAAAAACAAGAAAGGTAAAAAGAAAGAGCCTTCTATGGAAGAGAAACTGAATATGTTAAAATCGAAGTTCAAGTAATAAGCACCGATGTAAAAGCCTCTTGTACACATTAAAGAGGCTTTTATTTTGAAACGGAATTAATATTACAATCCTTTATTCAGTAATCGTCGATGGACTCTTGATTGGCCTTAACATTTACACTTTCTATAGCCATCATCTTAAGAGCGGTATCCATTTCTTTTTCTTCGTCTAGCATATCGTGCAAAATATGCGAAGACTCATAATAACCCAAGGCTTTGGCATAGGCACTTAATGAACCATATCCTGCTATATCATAATGGTGGATATGCTGTATGGCTGTAATAATGGCCGCATCTTTCACTTCAGGATTTGTAGATCTCTCCATCAGATTCCATATCTCATTGATCATACTTAGATTAGCTTCACAGATATCACCTTCTGGATACATCTTCACTTTTCTAAATATACTCTCTAGCTTAAATATATGTCTAGATGAGCAATCGATACTATTTTGAATAATGTGCTTAAGCTCGGTAGAAGTGGCTTCTCTTAGTAGCTTAGGAAAAGCTTCTATCTGCTGTTTTTCAGAATCGTAACGGTCTTTTAGCAATTCTATAAATAGATCACGGAGGTTGTTTATAGGTTCCATAACTTTTTGTTTTTATGGTGTAAATAAATTTATAATTAGTCTAAAAAATTTCTGATGATATCATTCTCCATAGTGTATGACATTCATCATGTATAAATAAAAATTAACTATAAAACCCTTCTGATGTCCACAAATCGCTTACTGTAGTTGAGAGAACTAAGCTTATTGATCACTACTCCTGCTCTAGTCTTTGCAGAAGAAGCATGAATAAAGGTTATCTCCTCGCCTTTTTCTGAAATGATAATCCCTACATGACCTATGGTTTTATCTGAATAATCTGAACCTGTAAAAACAATCACATCTCCTTTCTGTGCTTCTTCTTTGCTTACAGAATCGCCAAAATCTTTATAGGAACGAGAAACCCTTGGCACTTCTACCTCTGATTCTAGCATTACTTTATAAACAAAGCCCGAGCAGTCAAAACCTACGTCGGGGTCTATGCTACCCCATTTGTAAGAAGTTCCCAAATACTTTTTTGCAAGCGTAACAATCTTATCCCTTTTTTCTACCTCATCGCTATCGTTAGCAAATAGTTGCAGCACAAATACTAGTGCTACAAACGAATAGATAAACCAATTACCTAATTTCATAATAGAGTTAATTTAAGCTGATTGAATTCTATTATATATTATTCAATTTGATGAAATTTTTCCTAAAAACATAATTTTAAATAGTATAAGCTTTTCATTATCAAACACTTATAATTTTTTTAGCACTATGTAAAGTTTTTTTTGTACATGCCCACTAAAAAATGAAAACCTTATTGAGAAAAAATGACCTTTTTAAACTTGATACATGGTTGTTAAAAAGTACAAATACTATTCTAATATTACATTGGGCAGACAATAATAGGATAAGCTTCGAGCTCAGTTGAATATAGCTTTTGTAACACCGTTCTTTTAAATACTATTCAAAAGCTGTAAAATAAATATGACATACCAACTCTCGGATTGCTCTGACTCATATTTTTTCTTTTCCAGATTTAATATTCTTCTTGGTTTTCTATTTTTATTCGGTAACAATGTGCATGCTTCATTTACAACACTTACCGAGAATAAATTTGCCAGTAATATAGGTACTACTAAAAAAGCTTCTCTTACGCATACAACCTTTGCTACTACGGCCTTGCCGAGGATAGACGGCTTTTCTACTACAAAAGTACAGGCCGGCGATAACCTCACTATTTTTGGCAGTAACTTCAATATTGATCCTTTTAAGAACATTGTTCGTATTGGAGGAATTGAAGCTATAGTTGAGGATGGCTCAAGTACCGAACTTACTGTAACAGTGCCTCACGGTTGTAGCACATTGGCTGAAGTAGTTGTTTTAGATATTGATACCCAACTAGCAGCCTCATCTTTTAATAATAGCACTCCTGTTTTAAAAGTTAGTTTTAATGAGGGCGAAATTATTCAAGACCATACTTTTATAGAAGATCAAAAATTTTTTTCAGGATCACCTGCAAAAGTTGTAAGCAATGCCGACCTTAACGCTGATGGTTTTAACGATTTATTTTTTTCTATAGAAGGTTTTATTGGTATTGCATACAGAAATGCTGAAAATACCGGTTTTTTAAATGCAGAGTATATTACGACAAGTTATAATTATGATAAACTAATTGCAAAAGATTTAGATAATGATGGCCTTTTAGATATAGCAGGAATAGACTTTGGGTCTGAAAAGATATCTGTTTTTTACAGAGACTTTGATAATGCAGGCTTTAATACTTTTATTGAATTAGAAGCGCTGCCTTCTCCATCTGATCTACAATCTTTTGATATGAACGGAGATGGCTATAATGACTTATTAGTTACAGGTTCTGGCCAATTTGGAATTCTATATAGAAACGCTGAAAATTCAGATTATGAACTACCCATATTTTACGGGCCCGGGCCAGGAACTTCACATATTTCAGTATCTGATTTTAATAATGATGGCAAACTAGATATAGCCGTAAGTTTAGAGCAGGCCATAGATAATATCAATATCTTTCTCCAAAATACTGAAAACAACGATTTTACACTCACCAATAAATATACGGCCGGTGACTCTCCAACAGAGTTGGTACATGCAGATTTAGACCACGACGGAATCGAAGACTTAGTTGCTTTAAATATTTTCCAGAATACTTTTACTACACTTCAAGGTTTTACTGAAGGAAGTTTTGCAGTAAAAGAAAGTGTTACTACCCCTAACTTTCCATATGCCTTGCATATAGCCGACATGAACGGCGATGACAATACAGATGTGGTACTTTTAAGTATTTCTTCTGGTGAGTTTACTGTTTTTGCTGGAGATGGCGCATTAAATTTTTCAGCGCCTATATTAGAACTAGCTGGTAGCGCACCCGAATGGTTAACAGTTGGAGACTTAGACCACGATGGTAAACCCGACATAGCCGTAAACAACACAGGAGAAGAAACCATAGGAATCCATTATTACAAACCACCTCCAATAAATTTAAATACGATTACGCCAGCACCAAATGCAATAAATATTACTAAGGAACAAGAAATCAATTTTGAGTTTAGCAGAGACATAGATCCCATTTCAATTGATAACACAAGTATTGTAATTAAAGGTAAACTTTCTGGAACTAAGCTTAACTCTGACTTTAGTGTAGTAAATAACACAATTTCTATTAATCCTAATGGTATTGGTCAAGATTTTATACCTGGCGAAAAGGTAATGTTGTCGCTTACCAATTCTATTACTGGCACTGAACAAGAAATATTTGAAGGTACTGGCGGTACATTTTATACAGTTGGTACTTCATCATCTCAAGGCAGCTTTTTAGATGGAGGTAATATAAATATTGGTAGTAGCAACGTAGATTTTGCTAGTGCTGATTTCAATGGGGATTTTATATCGGATTTTGCTATTATAAATAATGGGGATAGCAAACTAATCATCTATTTAAATAATAATGATGGCACATTTGTACAACATAATACTTATACCATTGCTAGCAACCCAAGTAGTATAGTTGTTATTGACTTTAACAATGATAGCTTTAATGATGTAGCTATTGCGGACAATACAGATG
>CAKZMZ010000289.1 GCA_937129345.1 uncultured Thalassovita sp.
GTGAAAAATATAAAAATGTATAGTAGTGTGGTTCTGATACATCTTATCTCGATTTCCATTTTCTTAATATTGTGATGAATACGAGATGTATGTGGTAAACCTTATCTTTTTCTCATTTTGGTTTGCTCATAAATGTATTTTTATCTTTTACCTAATTTAATCATTTTATGAAAGTATTAGTAACCGGAAGTAGCGGACATTTAGGAGAAGGCATTGCAAGGACTTTAAAAAAAGATAAAATCGACTGCATAGGGGTCGATATAAAACCTTCTGAATTTACTACTCATGTCGGTTCTGTAACCGATAGGGGATTTTTACGACGAGTGGTAAAAGATATAGATTTTATTATTCACGCAGCAACACTGCACAAACCGCATGTAGCAACACATACCACCCAAGATTTTGTAGATACAAATATCAGTGGTACGCTGAATCTTTTAGAAGAATCCTTAAGACAAAATATTAAAGGATTTATCTACACGAGTACCACAAGCACTTTTGGAGATGTGCTTTCCCCTGTAGCCGGGCAACCGGCAGTCTGGGTTACTGAGTCGACTACTTCAATTCCCAAGAACATATATGGCGTAACAAAGAGCGCTGCAGAAGATCTGTGTCAGTTATTTTATCGCAATCATAAGTTACCTTGTATCATATTAAAAACCTCTCGATTTTTCCCCGAAGAGGATGATAAAGGACAAATAAGAGAGAACTATGAGGATTTGAACATTAAAGCAATCGAGTACCTGTACCGAAGAGTGGATATTGAAGATGCAGTATCCGCTCATTTGCTAGCACTTGAAAGTGTTCAAAGGATAGGATTCAGAAAATACATCATCAGCGCGACCACTCCTTTCCAAGAGACTGATTTAATCGCTCTCAACTCAGATGCAAACTCGGTAGTCAAAAGATATTATCCTGATTTTGAAAGTCTGTTCAAGAAAAAGGCCTGGAAGATGCTGCCCCAAATCGATAGAGTTTATGTTAATGAAAGAGCAAGGATCGAACTAGGTTGGAAACCTAAATATAGTTTTGCTTACATTTTGGACTGTATAAGAATCAACAAAAATCACAGAAGTCAGCTGTCTCTAGATGTGGGGAAAAAAGGTTACCACGACAAAGTTTTCGATAAAGGTCCTTATCCCGTAAACGATTGATCATAGCTAAACCACTTTAAGATTTAACTACTATACATTTCTAAAAAATCCCAAAGGGATGATATAATCATTAGCCGATTAAAGGCGACAAAACGTAAAAATCCCAATAGGGATGACACTATAAAATCATTTTTGTGTAGTAGTAAACTTTAAGATTTAAAAGTAGGTTTTTCAAGTTCTGATTGAGTTAGATAAAATGCTCTTTTTTTATCGCATCTTGTCGTTGCGATGTTTATATTGGAGATGAATATACAAAACTTATGTTTTTTTTTCGGCTAAGAGTCTTTTGGCCGAAGCCTTACTAGTAAATGTGCGATACCTAACCCTTAAACAATGTATACAAAATATTATCTTATTTTCCTTATCCTTGTTTCTGCCTTCGTAAGATGCACTTCTCCACAGACGTCTGAAAAAGAAGTTGCGGAAGAAATCAAAAAAAAACCTGTAACGGCAGAAACTGCTTTGCAAAGCTACCTGAACAATGGTGATACCACCTATAAGTGGGAGGTGATTGAATCCTTCTCGATTGATGGAGTTGCTACAGCTTATGATTTAAAGCTTACCTCGCAAAACTGGCGCGACCATATCTGGACGCATCAATTAACTATTTTGGTTCCAGAAGAATTAGACCAAAAAGGAGCAATGCTATTTATAACGGGCGGAAGCAATAAAAATGGCGAACCAAACTACAAGTCACATCCAAATGATCTAACTGTAAACCTTGCGCTTACTGCAAAAAAAACCAAGGCGATTTGTAGTATCATCCGTCAAACTCCCAACCAGCCTTTGTACGACGGGTTAGTAGAAGACCAACTCATTTCTTTTACCTTGCATAACTTTAAAAACGATGGTGACTACACTTGGCCCTTGCTTTTTCCGATGGTAAAAACAGCAGTTGCAGCCATGGATGCCGTTCAAGAGTTTTCCCAACAAGAATTGGGCAAAGACATTAGCGGGTTTGTCGTTTCGGGCGCTTCCAAAAGAGGCTGGACAACCTGGCTAACCGGCGCGAATGACAACAGGGTAAAAGCCATAGCTCCAATGGTAATCGATGTTTTGAATATGCCAGTGAGCCTACAGTACCAAATCGAAGTTTGGCAGGAATACAGCGTACAAATTGAAGACTATGTAAAGTTGGAAATACCTCAAACGGTAGCATCTGAAAGTGGTAGACAAATTACAGCAATGGTTGACCCTTATTCCTACAGGGATAAACTTATCATGCCTAAAATGATTTTTAATGGTACCAATGATGAATACTGGCCGGTTGATGCGATAAAAAATTACCTCGATAGTATTCCCGGAGAAAATTATCTACAGTATGTACCGAATGCTGGCCATGGTCTCGGTGATGGAAAGAAGGCGTTCCGAGCATTGAGTTCATTCTTTGCTACCACAATTATGGATGAGGCCTATCCTGTTTGCACTTGGGACTTGGTTGAGAAAAATGGCGAACTACACTTAAAGGCCAAGGCTACACCAGAATTACTTCAAGATGTAATTATATGGTCAGCTGTTTCTGAAGATAGAGACTTTAGGGATGAAAAATGGTCGAGCAAAAGCTTACAATTGAAAAATATAAAAGATATCGAAACCCAAATTGATTATCCAAAAACAGGTTTTAAAGCTTTTTATCTAGATTTAAAATACAAGAATCCTTTGGGAGACGAATATGCAAAAAGTACAAGAATGTTTGTTACGGATAGTCTGCGCGTATTTTAGGTTGAAGCCCTCGAAATTAAATTCTTGAGGTATGCGCTATTCGAAAATTTTTCTGTCGAACCTGAAGGGATTCGCTCAACGATTTTTGTTCGCAGTTCCTTCGTTTCCTTTGGTGTCATGCTTTTCTGAATTAAGAGGCCAATCATACTACTATACATCATCCTCATTTATAAATGAGGATGTACGAAAAGCGCAGTGCACGTGCATTTGAAATGCGCTACTCAAGCATACGCAATAAATTGCGGACGATTAAATTGGTACATGTATAGCTAGGAGGCCAATAAAAAAATCAATATGCATTGGTTGAAATACTAAAACGATTGCTAACAACCTACATCCCCCTAAATAATGATATAGATTTGTCATAAAGTGCCTGCCTTATTTCATTGATTTGTTAGAGCGTGGTTAAGTAGTATTGTGCAAAACCAAACTTGCATATTACAAGTAAATTCTGCTTAAATGGCCCATATTAACTGATTATTAACAATGAAACAGGATATTTAATAAAAGCATAAAACATAAAATTGATAGTATGCTAAATAGTTCCTACCTTTCAAACTCAACTCTTGGCTATGCTTTTTTTTTGACTACCTAATTTTTTTCAAATCAAACAAATTTTGTATGTATTCATTTTTACCTTTTTTTAAAATTCTTAAAAAGGGATTTACACTATTGCCCTTTTTAATATTTCTGCTTTTTGCATTCAGTTTTGAAGCCAGAGCCCAAATCTCGGTATCAGGTACTGTTAACGATAGTGAGAACAACCCTTTACCTGGGGTGAGTGTATTGATAAAAGGCACTAGTACTGGCACGGTAACCAACGTGAATGGTAACTTTGAGCTAAGCGTACCTTCAAAAGAATCAAGTCTATTGTTTTCCTATGTAGGTTTTGTTAACAAAGAAGTTTTAGTAGGGGACCAGTCCACTTTCAACATCTCTATGGAAGAAGATTCCGAGCAACTGAGCGAAGTAGTTATTGTAGGTTATGGTTCACAAAGGAAAGAAAACCTCTCAGGTGCTGTGGACCAAGTAGATGCCAAGCAGCTGGAAGCGAGGCCCATCTCTAACGTAGCCCAAGGTCTACAGGGTGCTGTACCCAACCTTAATATCGATTTTTTGAGTGGTGAGCCAGGGCAAGCAGCCAACATTAATATAAGGGGTGTTACTTCAATCAATGGTGGTAATCCGTTGATTTTGATAGATGGGGTACCTTCAGAGCCTATAGAATTGAATAGGATATCTCCCCAAGATATTGAAAGTATCTCTGTAATGAAAGATGCGGCTTCGGCTGCTATATATGGTGCTCGGGCTGCTTTTGGTATTGTAATGATAAAAACCAAGCAAGGTAGGGGCGAAGGTATGCAGATCAGTTATTCCAATAATATTTCTTGGGATAAACCCACCGTTTTACCCAATAAAATAACCGATCCCTACATCTACTTAAGACTAAGAGAAACCTCAACGGATAATACTCCATGGGATAATCAAAATTATACCGATGAAACCTACCAATGGGCAAAGGAGCGTTCTGAAAATCCGGGTGGTACAACAGGTGTGAGAGAAAACCCAAATGCACCAGGTACTTGGGAATACATGGGTAACCGCGATTGGACAAATTATTTTTTGAGTGACTATACCTCTTCGCAAAACCATCAGCTTTCTATATCAGGCACTTCTGATAAAACCAACTATTTTATTTCTGGTAACTACAACCGACAAAATGGAGCTTTAACGTTAGCAGATGATTACTTTGATAGGTACGGCTTTAGAAGTAAGGTAGAGTACAAACCTTTTAAGTGGTTAACGGTAGGTAACAACACCTTCCTTTCTTCTACCGAAAGACAATTGCCCTCTGCTTTTGGTATCAGGGCGATTTATGATTTTCATCCGACAGATTGGGACAAGAATCCTGACGGTACTTGGGCAAATACTCCTGTAGGTGATATGGGTGCAAGGCTAACAAATGGTGGTAGCTCTAATGAGGTTTACAATGGTTTGCAATCAAGGTTTACTACAGAAGTTGCTCTAGTAAAAGACATTTTAAAAGTGAATGCAGATTTTACCTTTCGCAGAGGTACTACCAAATGGGACTGGAATACTACCAGATACCAAATTGGTTATGGCCCTGAAGATGTAAGGGAAACAGGCAGCAACAGGGCTTATAAAAGCTCCACTTTTGAAGAATACAATGCCTTAAACCTCTACACCACTTTTGATAAGACACTAGGTGCACATCATTTTAGTGCTATAGCTGGTTACAATCAAGAATATTTTAGAACGGAGTGGTTCTCAGCAGAGAAAAACGATGTAATATCTGCTTCGCTACCAACCATTGCGCTAGCAACAGGGGAGTCATTCGTGAACGAGCAAATAAGGGATTGGGCCATTAGAGGAGCGTTCTACAGATTTAACTATATATTGAAAGACCGTTATATCTTTGAACTGAATGGCCGCTATGATGGGTCATCTAAATTCCCTCAGGCCAATCGTTTTGGTTTCTTCCCTTCTGCTTCGGTAGCTTGGAGAGTAGATGAAGAGTCCTTCTTTGATCCTTTAGAAAGTGTAATGAGCTCTCTGAAGCTAAGAGGTTCTTATGGATCTTTAGGTAACCAATCAGTAGGGGAGTATGGTTATATTCCGAGCATGAGCGCATCTCAAGCAAATGTATTGCTCGGAGGTGAACGACCTCTACGTGTAACACCACCGCAACTTGTTTCTTCTAATTACTCTTGGGAGGATGTAACCACAGTAAACTTTGGTGTAGATGCTGGATTTCTTAGAGGAAAAATCACTGCAACTTTTGATATTTATCAAAGAAATACGGAAGGTATGTTAACAAAAGGTAGAGATTTACCTGATGTATTAGGGGCCGCAGAACCCGATGAAAATGCTGCCGATCTACAAACAAAAGGATGGGAATTTTCACTAGGATATAACGACCAATATATGCTGGCCGATAAGCCATTCAATATAAATGCCCGATTCATTATTTCAGATAGCCGTTCTTATATTTCTGGTTTTGATAATCCGAATGGAAACCTTACTCAGTTTTACGAAGGAATGGAATTAGGTGAGATTTGGGGATTGAGAAGCGACGGGCTATTTACTTCTGAGGATGAAATCGCTAACTTGGATCAAACTGGTTTGATACCTTGGGGCGCATTATCGATTGTACCGGGATGGCCCAAGTATCAAGATTTAGATGGCAACGGTGTTATAGAGAAAGGTTTAACTGTAGAAGACCCTAAAGACATTGCAATAATCGGTAATAATTCTCCAAGGTTTCGCTATGGTCTAACTTTAAACGGTGACTGGAACGGATTTGATTTCAGCGTATTTTTCCAAGGTATAGGACAGAGAGATTATTATCCTTTAGATTACTTGTACTGGGGCTTTTACCAGCAGCCTTATGCGGGTGGCTACCAACACTTAACCGATTTTTACAGAGGTACCGCTGATAGTGACGTGGACCGTGCCAAGCACTCACAATCGTATATCGATGCAGGTTTGGCTGATGCCAACTTAGATGCTAAATATCCAGTATTACAAGCTTGGCTGGCCGACCGGAATTTAGGTGAGCGTATAGACCAATCCAAAGGTTTGGCCATTCCTCAAACACGCTATCTTTTGGATGCAGCTTATTTAAGACTGAAAAACTTAACGATAGGGTATACACTTCCTCAGTCGCTAACACAGAAAATCAAAGTAAACAGATTACGTATCTTTGTAAGTGGCGAAAATTTAGCCGAGTGGTCTGAGATAGATGATTATTACGATCCTGAAGCCATTAACGATAGCAATAATTTTAATCCATCAGTAAGTACGGGTAGGGGACAGGGCAAAGGATATTCTTATCCATTCCAGAGAAGGTACGCCATGGGCATAAACATTGATTTTTAATCGAAAAGCTTAATTTTATCATGAAACATATATATAGACCTATTTTAATCATTGGCTTGCTTTTATTTTCACAAGCCTGTAACGACGACTTTTTAGAGCGATTTCCTGAAACAGAAATAGGAACAGAAAATTTTTTCAATACAGAAGAGGATTTAAAGATTTACCTAAATAACCTCTATAACTTTCCAGGGATTGGTAGTTACGTAGGCGATGCTGCAACCGATAACCAATCTACCACTGGCAATACCGAACTAAAAACCATTATGGTGAGTGACGCCTCAGCAGCGACCATTATTGGTGGCTGGAATTGGGACAGGTTAAGAACCATCAATCTTTTTCTAGAGAACTTTAATAAGGCGGCAATAAGCCAAGAATTGTTGAACCACTACGAAGGAGTAGGCAGGTTTTTTAGAGCACAGTTTTATATAGAAAAGGTAAAACGTTTTTCAGATGTGCCTTGGTATGATAAAGTAATACAGACCAACGATACTGATGCCTTATACAAAGGTAGGGATTCTAGAGAGATGGTAGTTGGTAAAATCATAGAGGACTTACAATTTGCCACTGAGAACGTAATGGGAGGCCAACCGTCGGGCGCAGTGGATACCTGGGTAGTTAAAGCCATGTTGAGTCGCTTCGCATTGTACGAAGGTACCTATAGAAAGTACCATAGCGAATTGAGTTTAGAGAATACAGCCGACGAGTTTTTACAGATCGCAGTTGATAATGCCAGTGATATTATGAGCAGCGGGGTGTTTACTTTACACAGTACTGGTAATCCTGCAGCTGATTACGCGGCCCTGTTCACGTCAACTAATCTAGAGAGTAACCCTGAGGTAATTTTGGGTACTTTTTATGAGAATGATATTTTAAACAGTGGCTGGTCTGAAACCTTGTTTGGTAATTATGAGGCAAGTCCATCAAGAGATTTATTGCAATCTTACTTAATGACAGATGGCAGTTACTATACTGAACAGCCTGACTACGAAACTAAACTTTTTGTAGAGGAGTTTGTGGATAGAGACCCGAGACTGATGCAGACTTATGCTTACCCAGGATGGGAATTGATCAATACGGCTACTTACTCACAAGGAGGTGGTATTTATATTCAGCAATTGCAGAAAAACTTTTCTGGTTATCACCAGCTCAAAGGTTTTTTGAACACCACTGACCAAATAGCGCAAAACAGTGTAGATTTTCCTGTAATCCGCTATGCAGAAATCTTATTAAACTTTGCTGAAGCAAAAGCTGAGTTAGGTAGTTTGACCCAAGGCGATTTAGATGCCTCAATAAACTTGATAAGGGCTAGAGCAGGAATGCCTAACCTAACAATGAATCCACCTGTTGATCCTATTCAACAAAGCAGATATCCCAATGTAAGTGATCCTACATTATTAGAGATAAGAAGAGAACGCCGCATCGAGTTGGCTTTAGAGGGTTATAGACAGGACGATATAATGCGTTGGGAAGCCGGTAAATTATTAGAAAAAGAGCCAGAAGGTTTATATTTCCCTGGTTTGGGTAAATATGATTTGACAGGAGACGACATAGAGGATATTATCTTAATTAGTAACAGCGAGTCTATTCCAGAAGGAGATGCAAAAGAAGAAAATGAGTTAGGTGTGAAGTTGATCTATTACAGAGTTGGTTTCCAAGATGAGGATGCAGCTGTTTACTTACAAAACGGAACCTCTGGCACTGTACAAACTGTATTAGAAAGAGGTGTCTTTGTTGCGCCAAAGTATTATTATAGGCCAATACCAGAAACTCATGTAACTGTAAACCCTAACCTTACCCAAATATTTGGTTGGTAGCCAGTCAATAAGATGTATCATTTACAAGGGGTACCTTACCATAAGGTATCCTTTGTTTTAACTTAGGAGATTATGAAACACATTTTTTTAGTTTTTACCTTATTTTTATCAATTACCCTTTTTGCACAAAAGAAGGTGGTTTTCGTACTGATAGATGGCGTGCCAACCGATGTTCTGGAAAGGGTTGAAACACCTTATTTAGATGAAATTTCTGCAAAAGGTGCCTTTGTTGAGGCCTATGTGGGCGGGGAGAAGGGTGGGGAGTCTGAAACCCCCACAATATCTGCACCTGGCTACATGTGTTTAATTACGGGAACTTGGGGCAACAAACACAACGTTTGGGGTAATGGTGTAAAAAATCCTAATTACGACTATTGGAATATTTTTAGAATGGTAGAAGAGATAGAGCCAAATAAGGAAACAGCCATTTTCTCTACTTGGGAAGACAACCGGACCAAGCTTATTGGCGAAGGTTTGGATGAAGGCGGCAAAATCAAATTAGATTATTCTTTTGATGGATTTGAAAAAGATACTATTAGATTTCCTCATAAGCCCGATAGAAAATTTATATTAGACATAGACGAATTGGTATCAAAAGAAGCGGGAAGATATATTGCAGCAGAGGGCCCAGATGTTTCATGGGTATATTTAGAATACACCGATGACATTGGCCATAAGTTTGGCGATAGCCCTCAGATGGATGAAGCGGTCAGGCTTGCAGATGTACAGATTGGAAGAATCTGGGAGGCAGTAAAGCAAAGGGAGGAAAATCATAACGAGGATTGGATGATCGTAGTAACTACCGATCATGGGAGAAATGCAAAAGACGGCAAAGGTCATGGCGGTCAATCTGATCGTGAAAGAAAAACTTGGTTAGTGACCAATCAGAAAGGCGACTTTAAACAGCCTACGCCGATTGTAGATATTTTGCCATCTATGGTTGATTTTCTAGAATTGAAATTACCCGACCCAATAAGAAATCAATTAGATGGAGAGTCTTTTCTAAGATTACAAGAATAAGGGTTTCCAGAGCTTTCTTAAAAAGAAGTTTTCACCCAGACCATAGTTAGCTATGGCCTGGGTGAAAACTCTTCTGTTCTCTCAATTAGTGGTTTTCGTAGCATGAGGGATGATTTTAATTTAAAGAACTACAAATACAAGAAATTAAAATGGAGGTTTTAGTAAACAGGAAAGGCCTTTTACTATACATTTCTACAAAATCCCAAAGGGATGATATAATTATTAGCCGATTAAAGGCGACAAAACGTAAAAATCCCGGTAGGGATGACACCATAAAATCATTTTTGTGTAGTAGTAAAAAACGTTTTAAATCTAGCTTAGCAGAAGCTTGTTTTTAAGGGATTTATGCATCTTTACTAAGCGATGTTGCTGGAGCATATTTCTGTGTTAGCCTTGAAACTATGATGATTGTTACAAGCCCACAAGCCATTGCCAATGTTCTAAAGGGAAACAAAACAATACCATCCTGAATCATCGGATAATCGATTAGTACAGGAATGCCAAGTGTAGGATCTCCTCCACCTATTCGGAGTATAAATGCAACAGTAAACCCTGCTAGAGAGCCATAAACATTGGCTTTTTTATCGAACAACGCCGTAAGCAGCTGAGGAAAAAGCAAAGTATAGACAAAATCACTACATAAGAACCATAGTGCATATACACTTTTTATTTTAAGAGCCAATATGGTAGCGGTTATTCCGATTATCCATATACTTCTTTTAATGACCTTGGTGAGGCCAGTGTTTGTTACCTTGGGTTTTAAGAGAGGCCTATAAACGTTCCAGCTCGCCATAGAAGATGCTGATAAAATGGATGAATCTACCGATGACATAACTGCTGCTGCAACAGCTCCAAGCCCTAGAGCAGACACAATACTAGGTGTTAGATATCGGATTACATAAGGTAAAATCAATGCCGGGTTTTCGGGTGCTCCAGCAGCTCCGAAGCTTTCCCAAGAAGGTACTGCAGAACCAATTATTCCGATTAGAATGGAAGGGATTGCTGCCAATATACATACAAACCCGGCTATAATAGATAACCGAACGGCTGTTTTTGGGCTTTTTGATGAAAGCACACGTTGAAAATATACCTGCCAAGGTATTCCACCGAAAATGAGGAGCAGCGCATTTTCCCACCAATTAAAATAGTAATCTCCTAAAAGCTCTTGTTTTGGAATAAACGAAGCGAGTCCTCCCATTTTTTCTTTGTAGATTCCCCAAGCAGTTTCCCAACCACCAACTACTTCTAGAGCAAAAGGCAAAATTATGATCAATCCTGCAAAGAGAATAAACATTTGAACCACATCGGTTAGAGCAACTGCCCATAAACCTCCTATGGCTGTGTAAATAATTGCAATAATGGCTGAAAGGATAATCGAGGTTTGAATATCTAAACCGAGTACAATAGCGAATGTAGCTCCTAAAGCTGTTAATATGGCAGCTGTCCAGAATATCTCGCCCAATAGAGCAGGGATAAACAGTAATGCCGACATTTTTTTACCAAAACGTTGTGCCAGTGGGTCGAGCATCGTTTTAAATTCATACTCTCTCATTTTTCGGGCAAAAAATAGCCCTCCAACAATAAGGCTCAATCCGTAACCCCAAGGCGCCTGTACCCACATGAGGCCATAATCTGAATTATAGGTATACTCTGCCGTGCCATTAATAAATCCGCCGCCAACCCAAGTAGCACTCATAGTGAAAACAGCTATCCAAAGTGGTATATTTCTACCAGCTAACATCACCTCGGTTACCGAGTTCTCATTTTTAAGGTTACCAGCTAAGGTTCCTATGTAAAAAATAACCCCATAAAAGCATACCATTGAAATATAGCCCGGCCAGTAAACATCTGATTCTGTAAAATAATTGAGGTACAATCCGGCGAGAGTTAAAAATAGAAGTAAGGCTAAAGTTGGTTTTAGATTTTTAATGAACGATTGTTGAAATGACATAGAATGGACTCTTTTAAATTAATTAGTGAATAACAAAAAGGAATCCGATAAGCTAGTATAGATACGTTCCAATCCTGATGTAAAAGAAAAGAAATCCAACTTTGAGATTGCCATATCCCTTAGTGTGTAATAATCCATCGATAGATTCTTGTTTAATGTACAAATTTATGTTGCCAAGGTATTTTAAACTGTTAAGCTTTGAGATTTTTCTGGTTTTAAGGGCTCTATACCTAAAATTAAATCGGCAGCTTTTTCAGCTATCATTAACACTGGAGAGTAGATATTGCCATTTGTTATATAAGGCATTACCGAGGCATCTACCACTCTTAAGTTTTCAACTCCATGTACTCGGAGCTCGCTATCAACCACAGACATCTCGTCATATCCCATTTTACAAGTACAACTAGGATGGTATGCACTTTCTCCCTCTCGTGCTACCCAATCCAAGATTTCTTGATCGGTTTCTACATTTTTACCCGGCTCCAACTCTTCACCACGAAACTCCTCCATAGCTTTGGTTTCAATCAGCTTGCGGCTTATCCGGACGGCCGCCAACCAGTTCCTTCGCTCATCTTCTGTTGAGAGATAGTTAAAAAGAATACTTGGACGCTCGTATGGGTCTGCCGATTTAATTTTTACATGACCTCGTACATCAGTATTCATCGGACCCACATGTAATTGAAAGCCATGCCCTTTGGCAGGTACTGTTCCATCATAACGAATGGCAAGAGGAAGAAAGTGGAACTGTAGGTTTGGGTATTCTTTGTCATCATGACTTTTTATAAAGCCGCCACCTTCAAAATGATTCGTAGTTCCGGGCCCTTTTCTTCTAAACAACCAGTTGAATCCAATCCAAGGGGCTCTCAAAGGGTTTAGAGATGGATATTCGCTAACAGGCTTCTTACAACGCCACTGAACATAAACTTCTAGATGGTCTTGCAGGTTTTCACCTACGCCCGGTAAATGGTGCACAGGCTCGACACCTACTTTTTTCAACTCATCACTATTGCCAATACCCGAAAGTTGTAAAAGCGTTGGTGAGTTAATAGCACCACCGCAGCTGATGATTTCTCCTCCAAATGCTTGTTTTATTTTTCCCTTGTGTTTGAACTCAACACCCGTGGCCTTTTTCCCTTCAAATAGTATTTTGTGCACCATAGCCCTAGTGAGAATGGTCAGATTCTTACGTTTTTTTATCGGCCATAAATAGGCACGTGAGGCGCTCATTCTACGAGTTTGGTGTATGGTTTGGTCAAATTTGCCAAACCCTTCCTGATTTTCGCCATTTACGTCATCAGTAAGCGGATAACCAGCTTCTTTTACAGATGCATAAAATGCTTTAAAAAGTGGATTTTTATTTACGATTTTAGGAATTTCAATAAATAGTTTTCTAAAGCGTGAAGGTGGAATTTCTTCCAACATCATTTTTATTTTCATAGCTTTTTGATTTT
>CAKZMZ010000290.1 GCA_937129345.1 uncultured Thalassovita sp.
AGAAAAGTTCCTGCTGTAGTAGAAACACCAGAGGGCGACTTTATCGGGATCAGACATATGATGTTCTTGTCTCACTCCTACGATCATAGAGTAGTAGATGGCTCTTTGGGCGGTATGTTCGTTAGAAAAGTGGCAGACTATCTAGAAAATTTCGATACTAGCCAGCAAGTTTAAACTTAAAAGACAATAATGATAGTAACAGGAATTACACAAAAAATCAAAAAAACCTGTTCTGTAGGCCACAGAACAGTTGAAATACCGTTTTTTTTACGTGCTGCGTAACTCCTGAGCAAAACCGTTGCCTATGTAACAGCAACGGTTTTTTATTAAATATTTTTTTAGACGATACTATCTCACAAAATGAGAAATTTTTTTCAACTGATCAGCTTCCTTTTTTTAGTAGCCCTACTAAGTAATGCCTGTAAAAATGTAGAAAAATCTCAATTTGAAGGAAGTTGGATCGGCATTGCCGAAACGGAGCCTTTTCCTGAGTTACTTTTCATGTACAGCGATACAAGTGTAATGGCTAAAATGTATTATCGAGAAATTGACCTACAAGAGGTCGACAGTTATGCATATGAAGAAAATACCATTAAATTTTCCTTAGCACACGATAATTTTAATGGATATTTTAAAGGCACCTTGATCAATGATACCATAAAAGGTGAACTACATGAAGGTAGTAGTAGCGCACCTTGTAATTTTATTAGGATTAAGCCCGAAGGCCCTGAACAAGTGAGTGAGTTCGCTGGTTTTTATCAATTAGATGAAACCCACGTAGTGCGGTGCGAGCCTTTTCCTTTAGATTTTACACTTACCCCCTTACTCATCACCGATTTTAAATCCGGTAAAAAACGTGCGGCATTTCCTGTGGGGAACAACACCTATTTAAGCGGTAATAGACAATTGGCACCCTATCCCACAGATTTAAAACTTACACTTTCAGGCGGCGAAGAGGCCGTACCAGAAATAGCCCTTACCGATATGAACAAGACCCTGCAAGGTAAACGGCTACAAGATTTAGAAAAATTGATTCCGGTTAGTGCAAAGAACAAAGGTGCTCAACTTAATGCCAGCCTAACCCTACCAAATAGCGAAGGCCCACACCCATTGGTGGTTATTGTGCACGGCGCAGGCAACCAAACAAGGCAAAACTTTACCCTAGCCGATTTCAGTGCCGTTTTACCTTATTACGGCATGGCCACCTTGGTGTACGATAAAAGGGGCTGCGGAGAATCTGAGGGAGATCTGCAACAAGCCGATTTCAATACTTTGGCAGAAGATGTGACAAAACTTATTGAAGAGGCTTCTAAAATAAATGAAATTGACGCTCAAAACATAGGATTATTGGGGGTAGACCAAGCTAGTTTTTTAATGCCCATTATTGCCCAAAATAATGCGAACATACGATTTTTAGCGGGTATATCTACACCAATTACCAGCATGCAAGAGCAAGAATTGCAAGCGTGCGCTATGCGCATGCGGGTAGATGGTTTTTCGGAGGAACAGATCGAAGCCGCTCTAGACTATCAGAATACCATGTTCGATTACTTAGAAGGCAAAACAGACTCTTTAACACTGCAAAAAAAGTCTGATCAACTAGCCAATGCAACTTGGAAAGGCTATGTAACCTCTTTCGATAAAAAAGAGTGGATCGCATGGTGGCGTAAGAACCATCATTTTGAAGTTAAAGGCCCGCTCGAAAAGGTCGAACTACCTACGTATTTTATTTATGGTGGCCAAGACCCTCTTTTACAAGCTGCCGAACAAATCGAGGTACTAGAGCAAACCGTGCCTAGTCAACTTTTAAGAACAAAAATTTACCCCAAAGCCAATCATTTTTTATATATAGCGGGCAATCGCGGAGACTTTCAACTCACCGAGATAAAAGGTTATCCCGAAGGATTATTTTATGAGTTAAATGAATGGATGGCCACTCATCTAGGACTTTTAAAGCAGTAAGACAATGATTTTTAAGACCCAAGGCATTGTGCTTAACTATGTAAAGTTTAGAGAGACCTCTATCATTGTTAAAATATACACAGAAGCTTTTGGACTTAAAACCTACATTGTAAATAATGTTAGGAGTACCCGCGCCAAATCAAATAGAATTGCCTACTATCAACCACTCACCCTGCTAGATTTGGTCATTTATAATCGGGAGAACAAGGACATCAACAGAATATCTGAAGTAAAAATTTTACATCCTTACCATTCGATCCCATTTGATCATAAGAAAAATTTGATTGGCATATTTTTGAGCGAAAGCTTGGCCAAACTGCTAAAGGAGGAAGAGCAAGACACGCCTTTATTTGAATTTATCAAAAAAAGCATCATCTTCTTTGATCAGCAGACTATGCAATTTGAAAATTTTCACATACAGTTTTTGATAAAGCTGACACATTATTTAGGCTTTGCTCCCCAGAAACCTGAAGATCTTTGTACTTTTCCCGGCGCGAAAGATGCCCTAGAAGAGCCTTTCTTTGTAGTACTGAAAAAACTTTTTATAAGCAATTTTGATGTTTATGTAAAAACCAGTGGTAGAGTAAGAAGCCAAATCTTAGAATTTTTATTGAAATTTTATCAGTATCAGATAGATGGCTTTGGCGAAATAAAGTCGCTACAGATTATGAAAGAACTACAATGATTGATAAATAATGCCAAAAAAGCTCAATTTATAGGCCTATTTTTCGTAGATATTGAGTAATTTTTTATACTATGAAATTTGCCCGAATCGCAATTTTTTTATCTGTTGCATTGGTGTTATCAGGTATTTTCTACCTCTCCATATATTTTAACTTGTCTAAAAATACGGCCATAGCCCCGGGCTTTGGTACTGAAAACGCACCGCATGCACTGCCGAATATTTCTTTATCAGAAGCAGAAAAAGCCAAGCTTATCGCCAAAGATCCTGAAGTGTACGAGTATTATTCTTTTGATAATGAAGGCTTGAATATTTATGCTTCTGCACAAGACAAGGCGAATTTTAAGGCAGAGTGCAAAATTTTTTACGAAGAGTTCGAAATTTTCAATACCCTTTTTAAAAATGCCGATATTGAAAGCCTGAAAATCATCTATGAGAAAAAAGGCACGCAAAAACTAAATTTAAAACAGTACGAAGGCTATTTACCAGTAAATGAAAAAAAAATGGGTGCCTTGCCACTCTCAGGCGTAAAAATCGCCTTAGACCCAGGCCATTTGGGCGGTGATATGGAAACTGCCATGATGGAAGGGAAATTTATACGCATCAAAAACGCAGATGGCACTATAACAGAATTTAACGAGGGAAATATTGCTTTAAAAACTGCAAAAATATTGGCCAAAAAGCTAGAGGCCCAAGGTGCGCGAGTTATGCTCACTAGAGAAAAGCAAGGCATAAGTGCCTTTGACATGAGCTATGAAGCATGGCTACAATCTTCTTTTGATTTCGCGCTAGAAGAAGCGCTCAAAAACGAAGCCTTGAGTGAAGCGGACTACCAAAAGCTAAAACATAAGCGCAATAAAAAGGAAATCCACGATCTGCTGTTCAGAAGGCTGGACATTGAAGAGCGCGCCCGAAAAATAAATGCCTTTAGGCCAGACTTATGTTTGGTGATCCATTACAATGTAGATGAGGAAAATTATCTGAACAGGGACCGAGAAAACCAATTGCTCAATGCTACCGAAGCCAATTATAGTATGGTTTTTATGCCCGGCAGTTTTCTTAAAAATGAATTGCAAAGAAAAGAAGAACGCATAGAACTCATGCGCTTACTCATGACCAATGATTTGGCCCTTTCACTGCGGTTTAACAGCATCATCATGAACGAGCTCGAAGACAACATAAACGTGCTGCCCATCAGCCCCGACAGCAAAATGGGATACATCCGTAATGCTTCTGTATTTACTGGGCACGACGGGGTATTTGCCAGAAACTTAGCGCTCACCCGCATGGTACACGCTCCAATTTGCTACACAGAACCTCTGTGTCAAGATAATATTGAAGAATATCCAAGGCTAGCCAACGGCAGCCGACTAGAAGAAGTAGCAGAGGCTTATTACCTAGGCATCATGAAATTTTTCGAAGCACATTTGCTTTAATCGGCAGGTACTTCTTTTCTAAAAAAATATCGATTACCCCTCTTTTAAAGACACCACATAATCATACACCATTTTAGAAACCTGCGCCATTTTTCCCACACTTTGGTCGGGATTTTTAAGGTTTTTAGAGAGCAAAACCAACACATACTGTCTGCCGTCTGGTAAAATCACCAAACCTGAGTCGTGTCTTACACCTGTGATTTCGCCTGTTTTGTGCGCCACTTGTAACTCCCCAGGCAAAAGGCCTGGAATCATATCATTGTATTTTTGATCGAGCAGCACTTCTATCATTTGCTCTGAGGCATCTGGGCTTACAGCCTCACCTTTGGCTATCTTCTCATACAAAACCATTAGATCATAAGCCGTGGTAGAGTTGCTCAAGCCTTGATCAAAAGCTTTTAAATCTTGCACACCTCTCAGCACATTGATGTAGGGTGCGCCTAATTTTCGCATGGTTTGGGTCACATTTTTGGCACCTACTTTCTCTATGATCAGGTTAGTACCCAAATTACTGCTTTTTATGATCATGCGATACATCACATCATAAATGGTCAAAGAATCTCCCACCAAGCCATATAACTCATTTTCAGAGTCTTCGTCAATGATGTACTCACTGCTATCCACTATGCTGTAAAAGTTATTTTTGATTAAGATAGAATCGTACAATCCAAAATTGCCTTCTTCAACCTGCTTAAATACTTCTACCATAACAGGAGTTTTCATAGTGCTTGCTGCATGAAACTCCTCAGTAGCATTGATCAAAATAGAATCTTGCGGCTTAAAAATTGGCAAAAAAGCCATAGCAAAATCGCCCTCTTCTGCTTCAAATACACTGATTATTTCTGCTTTTAAGTCGGCAAGCTTGTTTTCATTTTTTTTGGCCTGGGTACATCCAAATAAGATGAGAAGAGAAAAAATAATAGTAGAAAATGACTTCATATTGATTGATCAACAAATGATTTAAAATCGTAAAAAAAGAAAGTTATAGAGTAGTTAAGGCTATTTTAGAATGATTCAGAAAACTTAAATGCCACAAACGCTTATCTAGGCAGTGTCCTCAATATTTTTTTCATGATGTGCACGAACTGATCTTGCTCAGCACCATTGAGTGTTGTTCTTATATGGAGTGCGAAAGCGCGGTAAATTTTATTTTCTGCCTCAATAATGGTCTTGCCTTTATCTGTAAGATGCAAGTTATAGCTTCTCTGATCGTCTTCTGACTGCACTTTGTGTATGTAGCCCTTATCAATCAACTTGTTTACAATAGCTGAGACAGAAGGCTTTGTGATTTTAAGTGCATCGGCCAAATCAGTAAAAGTGGGTTCTTTCATCCTACTGATCAAATCGAGGTAAAAATATTGTTTAATGGTCAGCTTAGAAAACTCATCCTCACTCAAGACCTCCTCTTTGTTTTTCTTGGTAGAATTAGAAATAAAATCTATAATTTCGAAAAGTAATTTCTCAATTTCCATTTTGCCGATACCTGCGCTCAAAGCGCACATTTTTTATGCATTGTTAATAATAGTGACCGTACTAAAAATAAGATGTTCTTAAATACAAGTTTAATTTTAGGATTTGAAAAGATAATAAAACTACAAATTAATAGAACTTGCTACACTTAAGTAAGAAGTTATTACGGTTATGCTGCAAATCGTCTAACTCGCATAAGTTAAGTGTACAGAATTAAATTAACTTTAACCCTCTCTAGCTGGGATTATCCGTGCTTAATTTGTCTTTTTACTTATAACCTAAGACTTTAAGAAAGTTCTAAATGAATTTTTGTAGCTGCAACAACCTCTTTCTATTATCTAAGGCATCGCTTAATTTTAAAAACCATCCCTTTCAAAGTACATTTAGGCTTATCTTAAACCTTAGACACAAGTTTACACAGAATGGATTAAATATAATATTAATTAGATTTTTATCTGACTACAGTTGCCAACAAACAATAAAGCCTACAAGTAGAACAGCAAAATAAAAACAAGGCTGAGTTGGCTAGATGATACTGTGAATGATATTTTTTATAACTTTGTTTTTTTAGCCTAAGCAATTAAAATATGAATAGAGATCGAGAAGTATTTAACATCATAGAAAAAGAATTCAAGAGACAAAAATCTGGAATTGAACTCATCGCTTCTGAAAATTTTACCTCACCGCAGGTAATGGAAGCTATGGGCAGTGTCATGACCAATAAATACGCAGAGGGGTTGCCAGGTAAGCGATATTATGGTGGTTGTGAATTTGTGGATGAAACCGAAGTTTTGGCTATAGAAAGATTAAAAGAACTTTTTGGCGCTGCTTGGGCCAATGTACAGCCGCATTCAGGCGCACAGGCCAATGCCGCGGTAATGCTAGCCACTTTACAGGCCGGCGACAAAATATTAGGTTTTGACCTATCTCACGGAGGCCATTTAACACATGGCTCTTCGGTAAATTTCTCAGGCAAATTGTACGAGCCACATTTTTACGGTGTAGAAAAAGAAACAGGCGTGATCGATTGGGATAAAGTAGTAGACAAAGCGCGGAGCATTAAGCCTAAGCTGATTATTTGTGGTGCTTCTGCTTACTCCAGAGACTGGAACTACGAAGCTTTAAGAGAAGTAGCCGATGAGATTGGTGCCTTGGTCTTGGCAGACATCTCACATCCATCTGGTTTGATTGCGCGCGGATTACTCAAAGACCCGCTTAAACATTGCCATATAGTTACTACTACTACGCACAAAACACTTCGTGGCCCAAGAGGCGGTGTGATCATGATGGGCGAAGATTTTGAAAACCCATTCGGCATTAAAACGCCAAAAGGTAAATTGAGAAGTATGTCGAGCCTGCTAGACTCAGGTGTTTTTCCTGGTACGCAAGGCGGACCGTTGGAGCATGTTATCGCTGCAAAAGCAGTAGCTTTTAGAGAAGCACTCTCTGACGAATACCTAACTTACATTAAACAAGTGCAGAAAAACGCACAGGCCATGGCCAAAGCTTTTAATGATAGCGGATATGACCTCATCTCCGGTGGTACAGATAACCACTTAATGTTAATTGATCTACGCTCAAAAGGGCTTACAGGAAAAATAGCCGAAAACACACTTATTCAGGCAGATATCACCATTAATAAAAACATGGTGCCTTTTGATGATAAGTCTCCTTTTGTAACCTCAGGTATGCGCGTAGGTACTGCTGCAATTACTACGAGAGGCCTAAAAGAAGAAGACATGGGCAGGATTGTTTCGTACATAGATCAAGTTCTTAGCAACTATGAGAACGAAGCCACCATAAAGTCGGTTAAGGAAGAAGTGAACCAATGGATGGAAGAATTTCCATTGTTTGATGGCTTCTTAAATGAGTCGGCAACTGCTTTAAGTTAATTCCAAAAAGCCACAGACCCGTTTTTGCATTTTTAATCCCATGCATTTAACAAAGCGAACATGACAACAAACCAGGATTTGATAGAACAAAATAGCGGCAATAATCTGCCTAACGGAATGCCTGAGGGTGACGAGATGTCTTTTTTAGACCATTTAGAGGAGTTAAGATGGCATTTAATCAGGTCAGTAGCTTCTGTTTTAATTTTTTCTATCATTGCATTTGTCTCTAAGTCATTTGTTTTTGGCACCATTATTTTTGGGCCATCTAAGCCAGACTTTCTTACTTACAGAGCTTTGTGTAGGCTTTCTGAGCTAATCAATAGTGATGCACTCTGTATCGATAGTGTCTCGTTCATTATTCAAAACAGGGTAATGACCGGCCAGTTTACCATGCACATTCTCGCTTCTGTGGTTATTGGTTTGGTATTGGCCTTTCCTTATGCTTTTTGGGAGGTTTGGAGATTTGTAAAACCAGGACTTTACGATAATGAGCAGAAGGTGACAAGAGGTGCAACCTTTTTTGTTACCATGCTTTTCTTGACAGGAGTATTTTTTGGCTACTATGTGCTTTCGCCATTGGCTATCAACTTTTTAACTAGTTATCAAGTAGACCCAAGCATTCTCAATGAAATAGACCTAACTTCTTATGTGTCTACCATTGCTATGATGGTATTGGCCTGTGGGCTTATGTTTCAATTGCCTATGGTTGTTTATTTTCTCTCAAAAGTCGGAGTGGTCACTCCAGAAATAATGCGCGAATACCGAAAGCACGCTTTTATAGTTATATTAGTGGTAGGCGCAGTGATCACACCTCCTGATCCTATTACTCAGGTTTTTGTGGCAACGCCAATTTTCTTTTTGTACCAAGGTAGTATTTTGGTTTCGGCTAGAGTGCACAGAAGAGCACAACGCGAAGAAAGAGAAGCTTTAGAAAGATTAGAGCGCAGCGAAGCAGAAGGAAAAGAATAATTTTTTAAACTAAGTTTTTGTAAACTTTGGACAGATTTGCCTCTATAAGAAACATTTTCTTCATTGTTGGAATCGTTTTCGCAGGAAAGCTGCTTCACATCCAGATTTTTGATGATAATTACAGGCAAACCGCCGATAATAACATCATTCGGAAAATAACCCGTTACCCATTAAGGGGAATGATTTATGATCGAAGCGGTGAACTTATTGTACGCAACAAACCTGTTTTTGATTTAATGTTCTCATCGCGAGAAATCAAAATCAAAGACACCACTGCTTTCTGTAACTTCTTTGGCATTGAAAGACCCTACCTAAGAGAAAGAATTATCAAAGCAAAAGAAAGAAGAGGGCAGCCCGTGGTTTTGGTAAGCCAACTCACTGTTCAAGAATTTGCACTTTTAGAAGATAGGCTCAATGAGTTCCCGGGAATTTATGTGCAGGAGAGGAACCTAAGGGACTATCCACAAAACAGCATGGCCAATATTGTAGGCTATGTAAAAGAGGTAGACAGATCTTTTCTAGAAACGGCAGATGGGCGTAATTACAAGCAGGGAGACCTCATTGGGAAAAGCGGGCTAGAAAAAGCGTACGAACCTTATTTAAAAGGCCGCAAAGGAGTAAGCTTTGTAATGACCAACGTAAGAGGCATACAAAAAGGTAGGTTTCAAAATGGTAGTTTCGACACCCTGCCCGAAATGGGAGAGCATCTTTATACTGGTGTTGATCTAGATTTACAAGCGTATGGAGAAAAGCTCATGAAAAATAAAAAGGGAGCAATTGTCGCCATTGACCCTTCAACAGGGCAAGTGC
>CAKZMZ010000291.1 GCA_937129345.1 uncultured Thalassovita sp.
TATTTTAACCGTTAAGGGAGGTACTGGGTGCATTGTAGAATACTTTGGCGAAGGTGCCGATGCCATGTCTGCTACCGGAAAAGGCACTATTTGTAACATGGGTGCCGAGATTGGCGCGACCACTTCCATTTTTGCTTATAGCAGCAAAATGAAAGACTACCTCATAGCCACTGATCGCCCTGACGTAGCAGAATTGGCAGATCAATACAGCGAAAACTTACGTGCAGATGACGAAGTATACGCTGACCCTGAAAAATACTATGACCAATTAATCGAAATCAATCTCTCTGAATTAGAGCCGCACATCAACGGGCCATTTACCCCAGATTTGGCTTGGCCAATATCTGAGTTTGCTAAAGCAGTAAAAGAAAACGATTATCCTCAAAAATTGGAGGTAGGCTTAATTGGTTCTTGTACCAACTCTTCTTATGAAGATTTGACCCGTGCCGCTTCGCTTGCACAACAAGCAGTGGATAAAAAGCTTAAAGCTAAGTCAGAATTTACCATTACTCCAGGTTCTGAAACCGTAAGATACACCGCTGAGAGAGATGGTATCTTAGATGTTTTCGATAAAATGGGCGGTGTGGTTTTAGCCAATGCTTGCGGCCCTTGTATCGGGCAATGGGCAAGACATACCGATGATCCAAACCGCAAAAACTCTATCATTACCTCCTTTAATAGGAACTTTGCCAAAAGGAACGATGGCAACCCTAATACGCATGGTTTTGTAGCTTCTCCAGAGATAGTTACGGCTATGGCCATTGCAGGTGATTTAACGTTTAACCCTATGAAGGATAAACTCACCAATGAAAGCGGCGAAGAGGTAATGCTCGACGAGCCTACAGGTCTTGAAGCCCCTCCAAAAGGTTATGGTGTAGAAGATAGAGGGTACCAAGAACCTGCTAAAGATGGTTCAGGCGTTGAGGTAATTGTAGATCCTAACTCAGACCGCTTGCAGTTGTTAGCAGGTTTTGCCCCTTGGGAAGGTGCCGACTTAACCGGATTAAAACTACTCATTAAAGCATATGGCAAGTGCACTACCGACCATATTTCTATGGCAGGGCCTTGGTTAAGGTATAGAGGTCACCTAGATAACATCTCTAACAACTGTTTAATTGGTGCGGTAAACGCTTTCAATAAAGAAACCAATACAGTTAAAAACCAACTGACTGGAGAATATGGAGAAGTGCCTGATACTGCGAGAAGCTACAAAGCTGCCGGCGTAGGTTCTGTAGTAGTGGGAGATGAAAACTACGGCGAGGGTTCTTCTAGAGAGCACGCTGCCATGGAACCACGTTTCTTGGGTGTTCGTGCGGTAATTGTAAAATCTTTTGCAAGGATCCACGAAACCAACTTAAAGAAACAAGGCATGTTGGCGTTGACTTTTGACGACAAAGCAGATTACGATAAAGTACAAGAAGACGATACCATAGATATTATAGGCCTCACTTCTTTTGCTCCCGATACACCACTTACGGTTAAGTTAACCCATGCTGATGGTTCTACCGATGAATTTAAAGTGAACCACACTTATAATGAAGCACAAATTGAGTGGTTTAAAGCAGGTTCTGCTCTTAATAAAATAAAGCAGCTTAACAAGTAATTGAACTTAGTACTTGTTCAAAACAACAGAAAGTCCTCCTACATTTTGGGGGACTTTTTTTGTGCTATTTGCAGCAAATCACCCAAGTTGCTTCGTACTTTCAATAAAACCCATCAAATGAAAAATAAACTACCGCTCCTTGTTCCGCTATTGTTCTTAATGAGTTGTATAGAAGGCACTGACCCCTTTTTTTGGAATCGACCTTCTGAAAATGCACCCATCTATGTACCCGTTTATGGCAATGCAGATGACTTGTTGAAAATTAACAAGTTGGCCTCTAAGCCTATTGAGAGACCTGCAAAAATCTTTACCTATAACGATTTCCTAATTGTAAATATCAAAAATGAAGGTTTTCATGTAATCGATAACAGCAACCCCAGCTTACCAAAAAACTTATTTTTTATTGAAGTGCCCGGTAATAATGATGTAGCCATAAAAGACGGGGTAATCTATGCCGATAATTATCAAGACATTGTGGCATTTACCGTAGAAGCCAATGGCGAAATACAAATTGTGGAGAGGATGAAAAATATCATTCAGACAGCTCCTTATCCGCCCTTCACTAATGTTTATTTTGAATGTGCTGACCCCAACAAAGGTGTAGTAGTTGATTGGGTTTTAGGCAATATAGAAGACCCTAAATGTTACCGATAATGAAAAAAGTAATTCTATTTTTATTCGCGATAGCTTTCTTTAGTTGTGAAGAAAGCGATGTTGGTTTTTCTCCAACTTCTGAAGGTGGCGGTGTAAGCCAAGGCGGTTCTTTAGCCAGATTTGCCATTTATAACGACTTCTTATACGTAGTCGATAACACAGGACTGATCCCAGTAGAAATAAGCAACCTGACCAATCCGCTGCCTCAATCAAGAGTGGATATCGGTGTGGGCATAGAAACTATTTTCCCTTACAATGACCATTTATTTATAGGCTCTAGCAGTGCCATGTACATTTATGATTTGGCCAATCCTGCCAGGCCCAACCAAGTCTCCGTGTACATCCATGCCACGGCTTGCGACCCTGTAATTGTTAGTGGTGACTATGCTTATGTTACCTTAAGAGAAGGCATCTCTTGCGCCAATCCCATTAATATTAATGTTTTAGAAGTAGTGGATGTGAGCAATTACCGAAACCCTGTACAACTCAACAGCATTTTTATGAGCAACCCAAG
>CAKZMZ010000292.1 GCA_937129345.1 uncultured Thalassovita sp.
AAGGGTAGAGGTAGTTCGAGGTGGTGGCTCGGCGCTATATGGCGGCAATGCCATCGCAGGCACTATCAATATCATCACCAAAGATCCTAGTAGTAATAGCTTGGAATTTGGAATCAACCAATCTTTGATCAATGGAGAAGCCTCTGACCGAACCATCTCGCTCAATGGTTCTTTGGTAAGCGAAGACTTAGAAAAAGGGGTTAGCTTTTATGCCTTTAATAGAGACCGAGACCACTGGGATGCCAATGGAGATGGCTTCTCAGAAATGACACTGATTGAGAATACCACAATAGGTCTTGACGCTTTCTTTAATACCTCTGATTACGGCAAACTCAAACTCAATACTTTTGTGATCAATGAGTTTAGGCGTGGAGGCAACAAATTTAATTTGGCTCCTCATCAAACTGATGTTACAGAGCAGTTACAGCACAGAATAGTAGGTGGCTCTGTGTCTTTTGAGCAATATTTACCAAACCGTAAGCATAAGTTCTCTGCCTATAGTTCGGCGCAGGTTACCGATCGCGATAGCTACTATGGTGGCGGCGGCAGGGTGCTTGCACCGGGAGATGCCCTCACAGAAGATGATGTACTTGCGATAAACGCTTACGGCAACTCTAATGATTTAACCTGGGTAGCGGGGGCACAATATGCATTTCAACCCAATGATGTTTGGAATTTTGTAGCGGGTACAGAGCAGCAGTACAGCCATGTAAAAGATGCCATGCCTGGCTACAATCGCTTGATAGAGCAAAAAGTGACCACCTTAGGCAGCTATGCACAAGTTGAGTTCAATCCCACGCGCAAATGGTCTTTTCTCTTGGGCACACGATACGATAGAGTAGCCATTGCCGGCAATTACGATTTAGATACCGAAAGCTTTGTAAATGATCGAAACTTGAATGTTTTTGTTCCACGATTTTCTGCCATGTACCAAGTAAACGAAGATTTGATGCTACGTGCCGGTTTTGCACAAGGCTATAGAGCCCCACAAGCTTTTGATGAAGACTTGCATATAGAAACTGTAGGAGGTGCAGCGAGGTTTACTCGCCTAGACCCAAATCTAGCGCAAGAGCGCTCCAATAGCTACACCGCTTCGGTTAACTGGACAAAAACACTGGAAAACACACAGATAAACTTAGTATTGGAAGGTTTCCGTACTGAGTTGCAAGATGCTTTCGTGCTGGCCAATGCAGTAGAGCTTGATAATGGCATTTCTGTACTCACTAAGCGCAATGGAGAGGGTGCACTAGTACAAGGCATCAATTTGGAAGCAAGCGCTGCTTTTACAGAAAAGTGGGTGATACAGGCGGGAGTGACCTTGCAAAGTGCACTTTATAATACCGAAGAAGAAATTTGGGCTCCGGAAGAAATATCAGAAGCCAATGCAGATAGTGTGGTTACAACGGGTAATTTATTGCGTACACCAAATGTGTATGGTTTCTATTCCGTAACCTTCACTCCAACAAAAAGATGGACGCTCTCAGCCTCAGGAATTTTAACCGGTAGTATGCTAGCACCTCATGTTATAGACGCTGAAACCGAATTTACTGTAATTGAAGAAACTCCAGTATTTTTTGAGCAAAATTTAAGGCTTTCTTATGAGATGCCGCTCAAAAATACTTTCAACCTTGAATTTTTTGGAGGTGTGCAGAATATATTGGATAGTTTTCAAGATGATTTTGATTTAGGTGCTGAAAGAGATGCAGGCTATGTTTATGGACCCGGCAGGCCACGGACATTATTTTTTGGAGCAAAATTTAGATTGTAATCTCGCTGAGAAATAATAAGTGCAAAAGAAGCAATGATTTTTTAAGGTTGGTCAATGTGACCAACCTTTTTTTATGTAGATGTCTGTGGTATAAATATTTTAAAATAAACCAAAATAGGTATAATAAAATTAAAAATACCTAGAAATATACTATATCAAAAACTCAAACAGGGTCCTAAACCAGTTGATGATAACTTTTTTATAAATTATTTGCCTAATACCTAACAACATTAGGTATAAATACCTAATATTGTTAGGTATAATTTAAAAAGCAATCTATATAATCTTAAAGGCCACCAATTTCATCCCATTCATACTTGCGCTTAATAATGCAGGATATTTTAAAGATGACTAGAAAAGTAAAATAGGTGGAATCGAATAAAAACGCTATGAAAAAATTTGACTTGGAAAAGGCAATTGCAGCTTGGAAAAGAAGCATGCGTAAACAAAGAGGGCTAGAACCAGGAATGATAGAGGAAATTGAAGCCAATCTACGAGACAGGATCGAGGAGTACACAGAAGCAGGCAAACCTGAAGAAGAGGCCTATCATTTAGCCTGTAAAAAAGCCATGAACTCGCCAGAAGAAGTAGCGAACGAATATTACAAAACCCACGACGAATGGGAAAAGACACCGCCTTGGAAGAGAAAAAATACTCTCTACTTTCTGCTACCGAACTATTTGAAAGTTGCTTTGCGAAACCTATCTAACCGTCGGTTTTACTCAGTGCTCAATTATATGGGTCTGGTCATCGGTTTGCTGTGCTGTGCCATTGTTGCACTTTACGTGCAATACGAAACTTCTTGGGATACTTTTCATGAAAAGTCAGACAGAATTTACCGCTTAGGCCAAAATTTTCGCTCGCAGGGCTATAGCGTAATGAGTTACGATGGCTATTGGAGCGCCCCGCGCGAAGTGCAACTCGAACAGATCAACGGGATTAAAGAGGTTACCGGTATTGAAGATGCGACCCATTTCTGGATCAATGGCGACGATGCCTTTGTTGAAATCGACGAGAAAAAAATGGTCACTGACAACATATTGTCGACTAATACGCCGGCTTCTTTTTTTAATATGTTCGATTGGAAGTTTTTGATGGGAAGTGAGGACATGTTGTCTTCGCAAATGTACACCGCTTTACTGACCCGCTCAGAGGCCGAAAAGTATTTTGGCGAGCAATGGCAAGAGGCCGATATCTTGGGCACAACCATAGAAACACTGGACAGTGCCTATCAAATCGTCGGGGTATTGGAAGACATTCCTTCTAACTCGCATTATGAGTTTAATTTATTCTTGCATAGCAACAAAGTACCGTATTGGGGTGGGCGTACTTATGCACTGTTACATAAAGATGCCAAGGCCGAGGAAGTTTTTCAAAGGATGGATGACAATATGCAAAACATAAACAAGCGGCTTGCTTCTGAAGAATTGTTCAATGGTACGGTCTATCAGCCTATAGAAAAAGTACATCTTGATTCAAATCTGCTCTATGAGATGAAACCGCCTGGCGAAATTAAATACCTTTATGTTTTTGCGATCATTTCGGCCATCATACTACTGCTTACGATAACCAATTATACCAACCTTTCCATTGCGCTCAATGCCGGCCGTATGCGCGAGATAGGCATGCGCAAAGTAATAGGGGCCAGCAAACCGGGGCTTGTTTTACAGTTTTTAATGGAATCGCTGATATTGGCATTTTTGGCAATTCCCTTGGTGCTTGTACTGCTCAATCTATCCATAAAACCGTTCAATGAGTTCATGGGCGTGGAGCTATCCAATTTTTATTTAGAGAAAGCAAGCTACTTTACATTATTGGTCTGTAGTGCAATTGCAGTTGGCTTGCTCGCAGGTATCTATCCTGCATTTTTCCTTTCTAATAAAAGTATCAACAGCCTTTTTAAAGTAAAGGCGATGCAGTCCGAAATAAAAGGTCTAACTATAAGAAAGCTGATCATCGCATTTCAGTTTGTTCTACTCATTGGCCTTACAAGTTTTACCTACCTTATCAATGAACAACTGTCTTACATCAAAAATAAAGATGTAGGTTATAACAAAAAAGGCATTATGTACACCCGCGTCTCCAATGAAAATTTTGAAGAATTTAAGCGGAAACTCAAAGAAATGCCCGAGATCAAACGGGTGGGCAGGGCCAATCCCATCGGCCGAAGGCCTTTTAACCAAACTACCTACCGCCTAGAGGGTTATGAGGATATTTTTGATGATGCCAATAACTTTAGGATGACGCCCGAGGCTGCAGAAGCATTTGGCATTAAAACTACCGTGCCCGAGTTGATTGCCAATAGCGATTCTATGCCCGGCGAAATTACCCTCATCAACCAAACGCTATTAAATAGGTTTAAAACCATTTACCAATTGGATGAACATGATCTAATCGGTAAAAACATAATAAATGAACCTGAATATACGCAGGAGGATGGCACAATTGGCTTCCCCCATACCATTTATGGGTTTTATGAGGATATTAATGTATTTTCTCTCAGAGAAAAAGTAGAACCTTACTTCTTGAGGATCAACCCATCTTTTACTGGAGGTTTGGAAGTAATACAGTTTGATACAGAGCAACTGCCTGAGGTACTGGAAAAGGTAGAAACCGTTTATGCCAGTCTTGGAGAAGAGAATCCTTTGTGGTACAGCTTTATGGAAGAAAACCTAGAGGAGTTGTACAAAAAAGAGCAAAGGGTGGGCAGGTTGACTGTTTACCTCAGTTTGATTGCCTTTATCATTGCCGTACTTGGCCTAATTGCACTTTCTGCACTCTTGACCACTATGAAAAGAAAAGAAATTGGAATCAGGAAAGTATTGGGCGCTTCTACACTTCAGATAATACGCCGATTTAATTCAGAATACATTAAGATCATCCTAATTGCTTTGGTCTTGGCAACGCCACTTACCTGGTTTGGCATTTCTAAGTGGCTCGAAAATTTTGCTTTCAAAATATCCATAAGTCCTGACGTATTTATTGGAGCTGCCCTTTTTACCTTATTGATCGCTTTACTTGCCGTAAGTGTCATTACCTATCAGGCAGCGATGGGCAGTCCTGTTAAGTCACTGAAAGAAGACCAATAATTGGCTTAGGAGTTTTCTAAGTAGATGTACAAAATTAATACTAACTCTACCCCTTGCTAGGATTAGCTTTAAAGTTCTCGTTATGTGATTGTTATGGCAAATCCTAGCAAGGGTTTTGGATGTATTTATTTTTGACTCATTACTTATCAAATTTAATTGAAAAACTAACTGAACATGAAAATTAAGCTACTTGTAAGCATTACATTGCTAACGATCAATCTATTATTTGCCCAAACAGAAGACTCCCTTTACACCGTTTTCGAGCCTGGCATAATCTCCTTAAAAGGTGTAAAAGAAGGTTCGCCCTCCATAACAGCAGATGGCAACACCATGGTTTTTGTTCGCTATCAAAGCTATGGCGAAAAAGTGCCTTACATCGCTAATAAAACAGAAAAGGGTTGGAAGGTTGAGCGACTCAATTTCGTAGATACGCTGTACAACTTGGCCATTAGCCCAGATGGTGGACGCATTGTATTCAAAACCAGAAATAGGCCTTCACCCAATGCTGACCGTGTGAACAATGCCTTTCGAGTGGATCGCAACGAAGACGGCACTTGGGGGAAACCAGTAAAAATGCAGCCTAAATTAAAGGATGCGGGGTACTTTAGGATTGCAGAAGATGGTACCTTGTATCTTTTTATCAATGCCAGTGAGGGCACACCAAGAGGTATATTTACCTCAGAACCCAAAGCAGATGGCAGCTACACCGATCCAACTTGGTTGAGCGATGCAGTCAGTCCATTCCCTTCTGTTACTTACAGTCCTGTGATCAATGCCAAGGAGGATAAGTTGATTGTGAATCGAGCTGGTTTAAATGAGGAGGAGGAAGAAAAACTTGGGAAAAAAGGGCTGTACATCTATCAAAAATACGGCTTTCAGTGGGACACGGGTACTCGACTGAATTTACCCTACTCTTGGTACAGCATGGTAACCCCCAATGAGCAAATTGTATTTGTGGACAACGGAGATCTTTATGTAGCGGACTTAGCCGATTTAGGGATTTCTTGGAATGATGAACAAATTACCGAACAACCCTAAAGAAATGGTGGCCTAAATATTTATTGAAAAATAGCACACAGGATGAAAAAGATTTTGATTACTAGTTTATACTTGTTCCTGACTGCCCATGCATTAATGGGTCAGGATATTTATACAGCTAGCCAATTTGAAAACGCTGGAGGAACGGTTTGGGACCCTTTGATAGAGAAAGATGGGCAGGCCCTATCAGGCGTGATTACAGATAACTATGATAACGCTAAGCCTAAATTATGGAAAGAAGTCAAAAATGGTCGTGCTCATGGAGTTTGGATGGAATGGTTTGAGAACGGAAACCTTAGATACAAAGCGGAGTGGAAAGAAGGGAAGGGCCATGGGGTTTGGCTGTATTTTTATGAAAATGGGCAATTGCAATCCGAAGAGATTTATGAGCAAGACATTAATCAAGGGATAGGGCTTAATTATCACCTCAATGGGCAGCTAAAGCAAAAAACCTTTTACCTTGACGGCAAAAAGCACGGAAAGTGGGTTGACTATGCAAACAATGGGCAACCTACAAAATATCAGGTATTTAAAAGTGGGGAATTGATTGGGGAAGGTGATTATGAAAGAAGATAAATCTGTAATCCCACTTAGTACAAGTGAAATAATCTTCTGAAACATTTCTTAAGTCAGAAATCCATCTTGCTCTCAACTTAATAAAGGCTTTTTCATAAAAATTATCTGACTACTATACATTTCTCAAAATCTGCAGTGGATTGTGGCGCAGTGCACTGGCGCAGT
>CAKZMZ010000293.1 GCA_937129345.1 uncultured Thalassovita sp.
GAAAAGAGTTTAGCGAAAGTTTTAGACAAGATACAGAAAAGCGCACAGGAGATGCTTTTAAAGTAAAAGAACAAGGGCCGCTCCAACCATTGGTAGATATGGTGCCAGGTAATGTGTTCATGTCATTTACCGATAACAAAAATATGCTACAGGTCATATTTTTTGCCATATTGTTCGGGGTGGCCATTGTTATGGTAGACTCTCCTGTAGTAGAGCCTGTTAAGCGGGCATTTGAGGCTTTAAATGAAATTGTTATACAAATGGTAAACATCATCATGATGTTTGCTCCTTATGGCGTTTTCGCTTTATTGTGCTCCTTATTGGTTGATATAGCGGGTGATAATCCCGACCGTGCTCTAGAACTTTTAAGTGTACTTGCACAATATAGCATAACCGTTGTAGTGGGTTTGGCCATCATGGTTACGGTCTTTTACCCTGCATTGGTGCAAATCTTTTCCAAGTTTAAATATAAAGACTTTTTTAAAGGAATCTTTCCCGCACAAATGATGGCTTTTTCTACTAGTTCCAGTGCGGCAACTTTGCCAGTAACGCTAGAGCGCGTTGAGAAACACTTAGGCGTTTCTAATGAAACAGCGAGCTTTGTACTGCCCTTGGGTGCTACAGTTAATATGGATGGTACCAGTCTTTACCAAGGTGTAGCGGCTGTATTTATTGCTCAGGCCTACGGGTTAGATTTGACGATTGGTCAGCAATTAGGAATTGTTTTAACAGCAACATTGGCCTCTATAGGTGCGGCCGCAGTACCGGGGGCTGGTATTGTTATGCTAGTGATAGTGCTAGAGCAAGCCAAGGTGCCCGTAGAAGGTATTGCATTGATATTGGCGCCTGATCGTATCCTAGACATGTGTAGAACAATAGTTAATGTGACAGGAGATGCCAGTGTATGTATGTTGGTTGAAAAATTTAAAAAGAAAGGCAAAATAGTTCCCGACCAAGTGCCGATTTAACTAAAAGGTTTGTTGTTGTTTCGCAAGCATTATGAGGCGTGTTCTACATGCCTTTTTTTATTGGCTCTTTCTAAGGAAAATAAACTAATTTTGACCACTGAATTTGAAACTAAGACCTAGCTCTCTTAAAGAGTGGATTGCTTAAAATATTTGATGCTTTACGCATAGCTATTATCTATTGCTTATTTAGTAAATAGAACGATGTTTGAATCGGAGGTGAAGTTTTTATTATAATTCAATCATTATTGTGCTAGCGGTATATTTATTGTTGGCATATTTTGGGAGTAGATTGATTTCTTTGGTAGAATATGTGATCTATTGGTCGTATTTTTAATTGGTTTTCAGCTAATTATAGCTTTAGTTTTATATTGCTGCGAATAAAGATCTTAAGATTTGCTATATAAGTGGTAAATAAAATTAAGAGCATTACTAAATTTATTTATTACTACATTTAATTACATTAAAAATACCGTATGATGTATTTACCTCTATTAGATTTTTTTATCTTTACCCTTTATAAATTACATCCTACCTTTTAAGAAAAGAGGTTAACATTACTTAATATAACCAGCATTTTTTGTCTATAATCTATTCATAAGCGTAGATTTACACTGCATTACAATATTTTCAAACTATAGCTTTATTGTCAGTTTCTTACATACTTCATTAAAATCATGGTTCGCAAACTATTATTTCTTTTTTTAATTCTTAACACTTTTTCTTGCATCACTAACGAAAAGCTGATTTACTTACAGAGTGATAACATTACCACAAAATCTCCAGTACAGTTTAACAATCAGAGAGATGGCTATTTAGTACAGATCAATGATGTTCTTTCTATAGACATTGTAAGTCCAGAGGATCCAACAGCCTCAGAGATATTCAATAGAGAAGGAGGTGCAGCTCAAGGTGGCTTTGACCCCGCAGCTCAATTATACTTGAAGGGTTATTCAGTAGATATCGAAGGCAACATCTCTCTTCCGCTTATTGGCAAACTTAGGGTTGCCGGTTCTACTATAGAAGATATCACTTATCGTGTTCAGGAAGTTATGAAAAATTACCTAAAGAACTCTACGGTAATCGTAAAATTGGTCAGCTTTAAAGTTACCATTCTCGGAGATGTTAATAATCCAGGTATGTACTATGTATATAATAACCAGGCTACTATATTAGAAGGTTTAGGTATGGCCGGCGATTTAACAGACTCTGCGGATAGAAGTAGAATTAAATTAGTAAGGCAGAATAGTAAAGGCTCTGAGGTGGTTTTGATTGATGTAACAGATGAGAATACCCTAAGATCACCTTATTACTTTTTACAACCCAATGATGTTATATATGCTGAGCGATTGGAGG
>CAKZMZ010000294.1 GCA_937129345.1 uncultured Thalassovita sp.
TTCTCGTACCATAAAAGAAAGTGAGAAAAGCAGAAGTGTAAACACTTCTATTTTCATTAGTGGCCATGATTTCGACTTTATCGGTAAAAGCATCGAGCATAAAACCTGCTTCAAAACCGGTAACATTATTTTTAAAGGTACCAAACTCAAAACTAAGCGAGGTCTTGAAACTTCCGCCAAGCTTTATTTTAGACTTTGCAATGCTTTCGGTAATCCTTCCTGTACCTAAAATCCTATCAAAATTGATGTGTGTGTTGGGGTCGTATTGTTCGGTCCTAATCAAATCGTTGTTGTAGTTGTAATCTATAAGATAAGGAGAAACCACACCAATACCAGGGCCTATAGCAGTGATCCAATTAACTTGAACTCCCTGCTCTTTAGCTTTTTGGAAAAGCACAAACTCCCTACCGTACTGAGGCCGCACCATGTAAAGGTAGTTCCTCTTACCAGGCACATAACTACTGCCGGTACTTATGTTTTGATACCTGGTCTCTTTTGGATGCTTTACATTTACAATCTCTAAAGAAAAGCTATGAAACATAAACTTATTGATCACCCTCGCATGCTTAAACATCACACCACCCAATAAACCACCATTGGTATTAAAATTTAAACCGTAAACAAACTCTCTGCGATAAAGTAGGTCATCGTCAGTTTGTTCGCTGTAAAACTGCCCAAAAGCCGAGGTGCAACTCAAAGAAAAAATCAAAAAAAATAAGCTGGTTAGGAGTCTATTTGCCACAGTAAGGTATATATTTATCATGCACTAATAATAAGATTACTAAGATAAGAAAATTTAAAACGTTATGGCACACTACAAAGGTAACTACTTAGGAGTATTACGAACGAGTTTAATTCATATTAAATCTAAATCAGAAATAATCACCGACGCCCCGACCGACAACCATGGCAAGGGCGAAGCCTTTTCGCCAACAGATCTTGCAAGCGCTGCATTAGGAAGCTGCATGGCCACAATCATGGGAATCTACGCGAATAAACATGGTATAGAATTGCCAAAGTTCAATTATGATATAGAAAAAACAATGGCAGCCAATCCACGCAGGATAGAAAAAATAAAAATCCATTTTACTTTCGATGAAAACAACTTATCTGAACAAGAGAAGGTAAAGTTGGAAAGGGCAGCAAGGACTTGTCCTGTAGCTTTGAGTTTACATCCTGATATTGAGCAAGAAGCTACTTTTAGTTTCTAAAAAAAAGAAGCCTGCTAGATATGGATATTTATCTGGCAGGCACATATAAAAATAGTTGAAAAAATTAATTCACCTCATCGCTCACTTAATTGACAAGGTAGTCTAAAAAATTACCCTTGTTAATATTCATATATTTATTTCAAAAAATCAAGCTAAGCAAATTTTTTATTTTGCTAAAATCGTTTTTTGCAAAACAATATAATTAAATCTTGGAATAGTACAATTATGCTACAGTTAAAACGCAGGGCATTTTAGTTCTACAGCCATTGGGGTAGGTAAGGCATTGACCTCTACTGTGGTACAGCAGGGTATAAAATCTTTAAATGATTCAGTATGAATTGTATTAAAGGCTTTAAAATATCGCTTTTTATTGGAGAGAAATACAGTAATATCCACAAGATTCTCCCAACTGTAGCCTTTATTCTCTAAAATAAACCTGATGCTTTCCACTACGACGTACACCTGTTTCTTTATGTCGTACTCTAAAATATTGCCCTCAAAATCCTAACTTACACCTGGTATGTCTTTTTGCCCCTTTTCTGTCAGTCTAACTCTTGTAAAAATAAAAACTTGCCTACTCTTTTAACATGCAGATAGGCTCCAAAAACTAAAGGCGATCTATCAGAATTAAAAATCTTGTGCCTCTGTAATAAACTTTATCTATTGCAAATTGATTGGAAAGGTTAGTGTAAACAAAAAACCTCAAGCTTTCAGAACCTTGTCTTCATCTTGGCTATTTTCTTCGGTTTCTCCATCTTTGTTGTCTTTTTCTTGCTTAGTGACTTCTATTCTTCTAGAAAGGTATTCGTTCAACTTTGTTCTAATCTCAATAGGAGAAAGATTATGATAAATTTTACCAGCGGCAACATAAGATAGTTGCCCTGTCTCTTCTGATACGATCAACACGGCTACGTCATCTCTTTCCTCACTCATGCCAATGGCTGCCCTATGCCTTAAGCCCATTGAGGCGGGGATATTCTGATTTTCTGAAACAGGTAAAATACATCGAGCTGCTACAATTCTAGCTTTGTGGATAATGGCTGCACCATCGTGTAAAGGGCTATTTTTAAAAAATATGGAAAGCAATAAACGCTTTGAGACTTTAGCGTCTAGCAAATCACCGGTCTCTGCAAAAAAACGAAGGGTATCGTCTTTAGATATTACAATTAGTGCACCTGTGTTGGTCGCTCCTAAAGATTTAAGAGCCTCAATAATTGGTGTGATATCATAGCCATCTCTCTCACCTACTTTCTTAAAATTGAAAAGATTACCAAATGTAAAATCTTTAAAACTGGTAGTCTTTCCTACTAGTAAGAGAAATTTTCTTATTTCATTTTGAAAGATGATAAGTGCTCCTAAAACTCCCACGCTCATAAACTGACCCAAAATGGTCGTGAGCATCTCCATATCAGTAGCTTTTACCACTAGGTATACTAAGTAAACAGACAAAAAGCCCAAAGAAACACGCAAAGCTACACTACCCCTTATGAGCTTATATACATTATAAAGTAAAATAGCTACTAGCGTGATATCTAGGATGTCTACAAACCTGATCTCTAAAAAACCTATACTAAACAGTAGCATGGAAAGGTATTATAAAAATTAATTTCAATTCTTGCAGAAGTGTAATTATTGGTTGAGTAAATCAATCTCTTTATGTGTACAGTAGTTTAATGATTTCAACCGCTTCTGCCACATCGTGCACACGAAGGATATCGGCTCCTTTTTGAAGCGCCACAGTATTGAGTACAGTTGTTCCATTTAGTGCTTCTTCGGGGCCAAGGCCTAATTTCTTGTAAATCATAGACTTTCGAGACACGCCCACCAACATGGGTAAATTTAAAATTTTAAAATCATCCAAATGAGAAAGTAACCAATAATTTTGTTCTAAACTTTTTGCAAAGCCAAATCCTGGATCGATAATTATGTCTTTACAGCCCAATCCTCTTAGAATACTAACCTTTTCATTGAAATAGGCAAGCATTTCTTTAAAAAGGTTATCATATTTAGTCATTTGCTGCATGGTTTGAGGCGTGCCACGCATATGCATTAAAAAATAAGGGACCTGAAGTTCAGAAACAGCTTCGTACATCTTTTGGTCTTGCGCACCTCCCGAAATATCGTTGATCATACTTGCCCCTGCTTCAACTGCCTGCTTGGCCACTCCAGATCTAAAAGTATCTATAGAAATAACCGCATCAGAAAAGTTAGAAACAATAGATTCTATTACGGGTAAAACCCTGTCTGCCTCTTCTGTTTCAGAGATATGTTGAGCACCGGGCCTAGAAGAGTAACCGCCTACATCAAGAATGGCAGCCCCTTGCTCGAGCATTTTGCCAGCTTTATCAGTAGTTTTTGCAAGATCGGTATTCCATTTACCACCATCGTAAAAAGAATCAGGCGTAATATTCAATATCCCCATTACAATTGGCATTTCTAAAGAAAGTAATCTGCCTTTAATATTTAAGGTTTTCGGGGTTTCGAAAGTATCTATTATTATAA
>CAKZMZ010000295.1 GCA_937129345.1 uncultured Thalassovita sp.
CCTCAACACCTCAACACCTCAACACCTCAACACCTCAACACCTCAACACCTCAATATATACAAATTTTATCCAACCAAAACCATCTTTGAGTTACGGTCATTTGTGCATCTAAAACAGATGTAGTATCATTATGGAAACTTCTAACAAATATGAAAATGAAGCGATTTTTACTTCTTTTAACTTGTCTATTTTACTTCTCTGAAATCTCTGCACAAACAGGAAAGGTTTTCGATAACCTTAGCATGAAAAGCGAAATCCTCGGCATGGATCGTAAGTTTGCCATTTACCTACCGCCAGATTACGAAACCTCTCAACGCAGCTATCCAGTTTTGTATCTACTACACGGCGCCGGCGATGACCAAACAGGTTGGGTGCAATTTGGTGAAGTGCTGCGCATTACAGACAATGCCATCAAAGATGGAACGGCCACACCAATGATCATAGTAATGCCCGATGCTGATACAGGGCAAAGAGGTTATTTTAATTCTGTAAATGGGGGCTGGCGCTACGAGGATTTCTTTTTTGAAGAATTGATGCCTTATGTAGAAGAGACCTATCGAATAAAAAGAGAGAAACGCTACAGGGCTGTAGCCGGGCTATCTATGGGTGGAGGTGGATCTTTTATGTATGCCTTGCACCGCCCAGATTTATTTTCATCGGCTTGCCCGCTCAGTGCCTATGTAGGTCCGCTTACTTTAGAAGATATGGTTGCCCGCTTTGACAGGATGAACATAAAATATGCTAATGCCAACATAGAAAACTACTTTGAGGAGCATAATGCCATATCACTGATCAACAAAATGGATACGGAAAAAATAAAGTCCGTACGCTGGTTTATAGATTGCGGCGACGATGATTTTTTGTACGAGGGCAATAGCTTGGTACACATCGCTATGAAAAAGAAAGAGATTCCCCATGAATACCGCGTAAGAGATGGTGCGCATACTTGGACCTATTGGCGGGAGTCCTTGCCAGTAGTTCTGCAATTTGTTTCCGACGCCTTTCATCAATATTGAGTTTTGGCATTTATGGTACGGATTCAATCATCTTTAACTTTTATCTTTCTTTTAGTTGCTTACTCAGGCCTAGGTCAACCTATTACCGAAGAATGGCTACAAAAAAGCATGCGAGAAGCTTCTCCAAGGCTTGTTTTCACCAAAACCTTAGAAGATCAAGTAAAAGCTCGGATGAATGAATATGCGCTAGCAGCAGATTTCTATCAATTACTAAAGACAAGGGCTGATGCCATTCTCGAAGAAAAACCGCTGACCTACACCAAAAAAGGCCGACGCTTACTTTCGGTTTCTAGGGAAGCTGTTAGAAGAATGACCGCTTTAGCTTTGGTAGCCAGAATCGAGAAAGATGACAAATACATACAGCGCTTGGAAAAATCCTTGACCACAGTATGTGAATTCCCCGATTGGAATCCATCTCATTTTTTAGATGTAGCAGAAATGGCAACAGCGGTTTCTTTGGCCATAGATTGGTGTGGAGGAATGCTATCGCCTGAAATTTTTGATAAAGCCTCTCAAACCCTTGTAAGTCATGCACTAAAGCCTGGCTTGGCAGTCTCTCAAAACAATTGGTGGATCGATAAGCACCACAATTGGAATTTAGTCTGCCATGGTGGCTTGGCCATAGCTGCTTTGGCTGTATTTGAAAGGGAGCCTGAAATTTCCTCATCAATTTTAAATCGTTCGCTAGAGAAGATTCCGTTAGGTTTAGAGCCATATGCACCCGATGGTATTTATCCGGAAGGGCCTTCATATTGGGGCTATGCCACGAATTACTTGGCAATTATCAGCGCTTGTTTCCAATCGGCAGTAAATAAAGATTTTAACTTATCCAAAGCGAAAGGCTTGCTTGAAAGTGCAGAAGTAAGCAGGCTAATTGCTGGTCCCTCCGGCTTGTATTACAATTTTTTTGATGCAGGGACCAACGGCTATCAAAGTTTGCAGCATTTTGGTTTGCTTGCTTGGTTTGAGCAATTGGGCGCTCCTGCATTCAATAAGCAGGATTTTCGAAAAGAAATTGCTGCCCAACTTGAAAGTCCTACAGATAATACTCGATTTTTAGCCCTATACTTTTTGTATTATAATCAGCTCAATCAAAATAGCGGAGTAGTAGAACTACCATTTAATTGGGTAGGAGAGGGCGATATTCCGATAGGTGTTTTTAGGCCCACCGATCCTAATGGTCTGTATCTGGCTGCTAAGGGAGGTAGGGCTGCAGACAACCACGGCAACATGGATGCAGGCAGCTTTATTTTAGAGTGGCAAAAAGAACGCTTTGGTGTAGATATGGGCAACCAAAGTTATAAGGAATTAGAAGACATCATAGGCACCACAGGTTTATGGAACGAATCGCAAAACTCACCTAGGTGGGACTTACTGACCAAGAATAACTTTGGGCACAGTGCACTTACCATTAATGGATTAAGACATAATGCGGATGCACGTGCTCGACTTATAGAAAAAAAATTATCGGTAAAAATTCCCTATTTCACTTTTGATTTGTCGCTACTTTATGGTGGTTACTTAGGCAGCGCACAGCGTACTTTTAGTAAGGTAAGCGATAATAAAGTTCGAGTAACGGATGCACTCACTTTTGCGCCTGCTACCCAAACAATTACTTGGCAAATGCTTACCCAAGCAGAGGTTTCCCCAAAAGGTAAAGAAATCGTCCTAACTCAAAACGAAAAACGCATTAGGTTAGAAATACAAAACCCAGAAGACTTTGAGGTACAAATTGTATCCCTTTCGCCACCACCATTGTCCTATGACAAAAACATGGAGGCATTGAAACGTATAGACATCGTCTTTAACAGGAAGGACTTTGCCACAAACCAAGCAAGTATCAACATCTTAATTGAAGGCATACCATGATCAAAATTTCATTTTTTCTATCCCACAAAAACTTCTTAATAATTGGCTTAGCAGTATTGATTTTGGCTTGCGAAGAAAAGCAAGCTACTAAAAAAACAGAAGACACCCTTGCCTTAACCCAATATGTAAACCCGATGATCGGCCCTGCTGAAGCCACCACCAAGCGCGTTTTAGGCCATAATACAGAAACCTATGCGCAAACCATTCCTTCGGTAGGTATGCCCAATGCCATGACCCAATGGACGCCCCAAACCCGAACTACAGAAACCAAATGCGTAGCGCCATATTATTACTCTGATAGCCTACTTTACGGTTTTAGAGGTACGCACTGGCTAAACGGATCATGTGTACAAGATTATGGTAGCTTTACCATTATGCCACTTACTCAGCAAACCGCACTCTTGCCCAGCGAACGGGCAGTTCAGTTTTCTCATGAAAATGAAAGTGCAAGCGCTTCAAAATATGCCTTAAAACTAGACTCAGAAATTGAAGTAGAAATGAGCAGTACCTTGAGGTCGGGCTTTTTCATGTTTGTTTTTCCAGAAGGGGCAAGCCCAACCGTGGTGATAGAACCTAACAGCGACGAGATACAAGGCTTTGTTAAAATCATCCCTGAAAAAAATCAGATTATCGGTTACAATCCTGCGCATAGGATTTACCAAGGTTGGGGCAAAGAAGCGGGTTTTAGTGGTTATTTCGTAGCTGAGTTCAATTTGCCTTTCGAGACATTTGGCACTTACAGCGAAGGAGGGATAAATGCAGAAATGTTGCAAGCAGATAAGTTAGAATCGCTAGGTGCTTTTGCCACTTTTCCTGAAGATACGCCCGAAGTTTTGGTAAGAATCGGTACTTCATTTACCAGTTTAGAAAATGCCGAGCAAAATCTTCAAGCAGAAATAAACCATTGGGATTTTAGTCGCACAGTAAATGAGCTTGAAAGTACTTGGAACGAGTACCTCAACCGCATTCAAGTTAAGGGAAATGAGGATGATAAAACCATTTTTTACACGGCGCTCTATCATGCAACCCAACATCCTCGCTTAATGAGTGATGTAGACGGTTCTTACCCCGGTTTTGCAGAAGATGCCGAAATACATAAAGCGGAAGGCTTTGATTATTATGGGGATTTTTCGGCTTGGGACACCTACCGTGCAGTGCATCCCTTATACAATTTAATCGCACCTGAAAAAAGCAAAGATTTCTTGCGTTCGTTAACCGCCAAAGCCCAACAAGGTGAATGGATGCCGATTTTTCCATGTTGGAACAATTACACTGCGGCAATGATCGGTGATCACATCGCCTCTTTAATGGGAGATGCCGCTGTAAAAGGAATTGATTTTCCAGAAATGGGAACAGCCTATAAATACCTTAAAAAGAATGCCTTTGAAACGCCAGCAGATTTTGCGGTTTACCAAGATGGCAAAGGTAGGCGGGCTTTAGACAGCTACCTCAAATACGGCTACATCCCTATGGAAGATAAAGTGCCTGATGCTTTTCATAAGCAGGAACAGGTTTCTCGCACATTAGAATATGCCTATGATGATTTCGCCTTGGCGCAATTGGCAATGGCCATGGGCAAAACCGAAGAGGCAGGCGTATTGA
>CAKZMZ010000296.1 GCA_937129345.1 uncultured Thalassovita sp.
GCTTGGCGGGCGTTTTCAAAAACAAAAACTGGCGCACGTTGCATGGCATCACCCACTACTGTTACAGTACAACCTCCACTTAAATTCATTACCTTGATGCCTCTGTTATAGGAGGCTACTAATGTACCTTCTGAAGTAGCCAAGGGAATCAAAAACTCGCCTTTAGCATGCTCTCCATTCACTTGTATAGGCCCTGCAAAACCCAATGGAATTTGCGCTACTCCTGTAAAGTGTTCTACATTGCCTTGTGTATCGTGTGGGTCGATAGAATACTTGGTAATATGATCAAGTTTTGCCCCTGTAAATTCTTCTACAAACTTTTGTCGATTCTTTATGGCCTCTTCACTGTAATCGTCTTTATTATCTCTTGGAATACGCACTACGTGATGATCGGCACTGGTTATGGCATCTTCTACTTTTAAAGTAAGCCTGCCGAAAGGTTTTACCTCAAACTTGATCTGTATTTTATGCTTACCTTCTTCGAGCGCTTTACCTTTAACCTCTATATGCAAAATGGCACGAAGTGGTAGGTCAATAGAAGCCTTTGCTGTAACCTCTGCCGGATGTATGGACTTACCTCCTTCTAAAGTAACCATTACATCATCGTCATTTAACAGAGAACCATCTATGCTAATTGCACTGATGTTCACTATCTTACAATCACTCAATCTGTTTTTTAATGAAAACTTATAACCATCTGCGGTATTTTCAAGGCTGCCATTGGTGTAAAGCTGCTTTAAGACCATGCTGGGGATAATCGTCATTTTATGTGTATTTGAAGTTGAAAAAAGTACAAAACAAGCATTGAACAAGTCATTATGCCATTGCCCAAGCGCTTGCTCAAATTACACATTATCCTGAAAATAAGTAAGTTTGGTTGGAATATTTTTCGTTTTATCGTAACTGTCAACAAGGTCTTTACCTATGGTTGAAGTCGAAAAACCTCAATCTTCCGATAATGGCCTATTTACTTATCGACGTATCAATACCGCCAACTGGTCAAATCTGCTCCAACTGGGGAGTTGTCTTTTACCCTTTCTATGATCCTTGGGATAAACATACGGTGGTAGCGCAATCTTGAAATATAGTTTGGATTGTCGTGGTCGCCATTCCAGCAGTGTTCGGCACGGTCGCCATAATCTACCTCACCATCGTAATGTGGATTTTCCGTGTTCTCTAGAAATTCTTCTGTGTAGTACACCGCATTGTTTAAATAATAATTATCCATATCGCCGCAATAAATATTTACCTTACCTTTTAGTTTTGGGCCAAGCGTTTCCCAATCTCGCTGCATAATGTAAGAGAGGTCGTAATTTTCTTTCCAATAGTTCGCCACTTCCTTATCAATTTCGCCTGTGTATTTATTCCAAATCGGTTTGGGATAGCCATCTTCGCCTTGGGGAGAATAGACTGCCTGCCAAATATCCCACTGCTGCCCAGAACGCCCTTTGGTACCTAGAGCCAATTCTCGGTAATTCATATCTTTTAAGGTAGCACTTATATGCCCCAAATAATCTCTGTGCCCTGGCCTTTCTGTTTCCTTAAACTCGCTATCCAAGTAATACGCATTTTTATCATCATACAAATTAACAGAAGTATATGCCCTAAAATCTATAGGATCAGGGCAGGCTGCCCAACAGCCATTGTATTCATCAGGGTACATTACCTGTACAGCCAAGGCTTCCCAACCGCCTGTTGATCCGCCATAGGTAAAACGTGCCCAGCCTTCACCAATACCTCTAAATTTTTCTTCAATAAAAGGAATCAACTCATAAGTCAGCGCATCGCCATAAGGCCCTTGGCTGGCAGAGTTAACTGCGTAGGAGTCATCATAATAAGGCGTTGGATGCTGAATTGTAATCAATATGACCCTTGGGAAATCGGGCCCCGTCCAAGTTTTGTAAAAGTCATAGGCTTCTTGCTGCACGATTTTATTGTACCCATGTACATCGAATCTGGCACTGTAATCAGGCTCTAAGTCGGGATCTGGCGGCGTGGTTCTAAAGCCACCAAAATCATAAGGAAAATGCCCATGCATAATTACCAAAGGGTAACGCGCTTCAGGATGTTCGGCAAAACCTTCTGGCAATAATACATTCGCACCCAAATACATGTCCCTACCCCAAAATTCACTTAGCTTTTCACTTTTCATTTTTACATGCTTGATGTATTTGGTATCGGTAGGAGGCTCTATCGGTGGGATTTCTTGGTCAAAGCTCAACTCTATTTTTTGAGATGAAGCTGGGTCAATTTCTATTTTTTGAGGCGTAGAATACAAGTTGCCTGGTTTGCGGTTCCATTGCTGCCCCTCGCCCTTATCCATTGGTAATTTTACCGTATGCCCTGTTGAAAGATCAAAGGTCTCGTATTTATTCAGTAAGATCTGCACATTGTAGTTGCCCTTTTTAATGTTTGAAAGGCTTTCTATTGGATAGCCAAAAGCAGAGACATCAATGGTAACAGGCGTGCCGGGCTGCCAATCTTCTACATCTACCCCAAAAACCAATTGCGTATTGGGTCCATCTTGTATCTGGAAACGTGGCTCGTTGCTGTCATCGGTTGAGAGCATGACCAACAAGCGTCCATCTAAAGGTTCGGCAGATTGATCTGATGTAAAGGTGACAGAAAATGTAGGGCCTTGCGCTTCATTATTTTGAGGAGTGTTGCATTGCATCAATAGTAATGGCACAACAAACCATAAAATACCCTTACTTACCATAGAGTTAAAAAAATGATTCATAAAAAAGAAGATAGTTGCAGTTAAATAAAGCTACAATATACTAAAGGTGGGGGGAAATTCGGAGCGCTGATTTTACGGATTAAAGGATTCCACGGAAAACACCAATACATTTCAATCTGTGACCCAAATCAGCGTCCATCTCTAAATCTGCCGTGATGCTGCCTCTTTTTTTATTATGTAAAGCGTCTGTATCGCTGATTCTAAGGATTATAAGATTTCGCGGATAGCATTATTACTTTTTAATCAGTGTCTATCCCTAAATCCAATAAATCCGTGATCCTAATCCGCGATACTGACAGGTTTTAAGATTTCACTGAAAGTACCACACGCTTGAAGGTTAGGCTTTTAGAACCGAAATTTATAAGAAGACCGACTTCTAACCTGTAAGCCTTTAGGTAATTTAAAACCTACGCTAGATGGACATCCTCAAGTGCTTTAACAGCCTTTAATTCAACTAGTACATTATTTTCTACCACAAAATCTGCTCTTCTTCTACCAATAGGTTTATCTATATCTTTATAATAAATATCTTGTTCAATTTCCCTAGCAAACCTAAGATTTCTCTGATTTAACTCATACGCCAAAGCACGTTGATAAATCACCTCCTGAAATCCATTACCTAAAAAGGAATGTACTTCAAAAGAAGCCCCGATTATTTTCTCTGTAATATCTTTATATTTTAAATCCTTGTCCATTTGAAGATTTCTTTAATCTTATCACTCAACAATCCCCAGCAATTTTGTTTTTTTAACGCTCATTGTCTGTATCGCTGATTTTACGGATCAAAGGATTCCACGGAAAACACCAATACATTTCAATAACGTCAATCACTAAATCCTAATAATCCGTGTCCAAATCCGCGACATCTAGCTTTTTATAGATTAACCCCCAAAAATACACCATCCTCCCTCATTTCTAATCTGTGCGTGACAAGTTTCGCACCCCTACCTTTACATTCTTCGCCATTTTGCAAGTGGTAACGGTAACTATGCCACGGGCATACGATTTCATCCAAATAATTAACCGTACCTTTGCTGAGCGATTCTCCTAAATGTGGGCATGCGTCGTCTACTGCATAAAAGCCAGTTTTGGTGCGCACAATGCAAATAGGCCTGCCTGAGGCCACCACTCTTCTTTTGCCATTTTCAGGTAATTTACTTTTTGCTTCCTCTACTGAATTGTATAACTTGTACCAGTCAATTTTTTCCAAAACTTTTAAATTTGAATTAGGTTTTAAAAACAATGAATATGTTGAGGCCATTTTGGCCATTGTAGCAATTGATATTTTAAGCTAATCTAATTTACGCCATTTTTTAAATTCTCTTTATGGATTACAAGGATATTCCCCACGATAAATTACATCAAATAAAAACCCTTAGCGAGCTCAAATCAGCGGGTTATGTGCCTAAGTCTATCAAACAAGAACTGCGCGACAACCTAATTGAAAAACTAAGTAGAAAGGAACCTGTTTTTGAAGGTATACACGGTTACGAAGATACGGTTATCCCTGAGATGCAGCGCGCCATACTTTCTATGCATGACATTAACCTATTGGGTTTGCGTGGGCAGGCCAAAACCCGATTGGCCAGAATGATGATCGAGTTGTTGGATGAATATGTGCCCGTTCTAGAAGGTTCAGAACTAAACGATGACCCGCTAAGACCTTTATCGCGCTACGGCAAAGATCTGATTAAAGAAAAGGGAGACCATACACCTATTGTTTGGATGCACCGCAGCGAGAGATATACCGAGAAATTGGCCACGCCAGATGTTTCTGTAGCAGATTTAGTGGGCGATGTGGATCCAATCAAAGCGGCAAGCTTGCACCTCCCTTATTCTGACGAAAGGGTAATCCATTATGGCTTGATACCACGTTCTAATCGCTGCTTATTTGTTATTAATGAATTACCAGACTTGCAAGCGCGTATACAAGTAGCATTGTTTAATATTTTGCAAGAAGGCGACATACAAATCAGGGGCTTTAAATTGAGGCTGCCCTTAGACATACAATTTGTGTTTACGGCCAACCCAGAAGATTATACCAACCGAGGTAGCATAGTAACTCCGCTAAAAGATAGGATAGATAGCCAGATAATTACACACTATCCAAAATCTTTAGAGATTGGCAAGAAAATTACCCAACAAGAGGCCAAGCTTAAAGATGGTCAGGGAGAGCTCGTGGTAAGCCACGAAATTGCCAAAGATTTAGTAGAGCAATTGGCCATAGAAGCAAGAGAAAGCGAATACATAGACGAAAAAAGCGGCGTTTCAGCACGTTTGACTATTTCTGCTTATGAGAATTTGATCAGCGCTGCAGAGCGCCGGGCCTTGATCAACGGAGAAAGCTCTACCAATGTACGCGTGTCTGATTTTTGGGGCGTGATCCCCTCTATTACAGGAAAGGTTGAGCTTGTTTATGAAGGCGAGCAAGAAGGCGCTGGTATTGTAGCTCAAAATCTTATTGGCAAAGCCATCAGAAACCAGTTCATTAAATATTTTCCCGATCCTGAAAAGGAAAAGAAAAAGCGAGCTGAAAACATGTACAACAAAGTACTAGAGTGGTTTGGCGATGGCGGTACGGTAGATTTGCTCAACGATGCCAACGATAAAGACTATGAAAAAGCACTAAAAGACATTCCTGGCCTAGAAAAAATGATTAAGAAAAAATTTCCTGAAAGCAGCGAAGCCGAGCGGCTGTTCTTAATGGAATTTGCCTTACATGGTTTAGCTGAATACTCCATGTTGAGCAAGAAATTCTTAATAAGCAAAACACAGTTTTCAGATTTATTGAGCAGCATGTTCTCAATGCCATCAGATTTTGACGACGATGATGACGATTGATTTAAGCGAATGAAGACAATGGAAACAGCCTGAAAATGTAGTTATTTTCAGGCTGTTTTTTTATGAGCAATCAAAAAAGGAAATAATCATGTTGATGCATACAGATTATTATTATCCTATATCTACACAAGTACCTTATCGGATATCTAACTAATTTGACATGAAACATACTAAAAAAAAAGTATTCAAATTTGAGCAAAAAAGTAAGAGCCTTATTTCAAAATACTAAAAAAAGCACTCACAGATAAAAGTGCTTCTTTTCTCTAAACTCCATTAAAAGCGGTTTTGCAGGTTCATTTACTCCCTATCTTTAAATTTAACTTTAAAGATATCCATAAAACACCCAGCTCATAACATTGCATAAAATGCATAATATTACATTTAGTCCAATATGTGATATTTTTAGCACAAGTAACTCATAGCTATATTTAACCAAATATTAAGCTTTTTAAAGCCCACGTATCGTCCTTAATGACCTTAAAAGCTATGAAACCTCATATACATGCTCTTTCTGAAGAATTAGAAACTCATCGATTTGAATTAGAAATAAGTATTCAAGAGCTACATGAAAAAAATCAAATCTTAAAAGAGCGGGAAGAGTATCTAAGCAATATGATAGAAAATGCTTCTGAGGGAATCATCACTTTAAATCATATAGGTTTGATCGAGTCTGCTAATGAGGTTTCGGCAGGGTTATTAGGATATGATGTGCAATCGCTCAAAAATAAGCCTATCAATCTTTTTATTAACAATGAAATCAAGCAAGACATCAGTGCTTTTATCATAAGAAAATGCTATGAAAAGCCTACATGTAAAATTAAAGGCTTTATTAAGAACAGGCATGCAAAGGATCCTATTCCAGTACAGATTTCGATCAACATGCTTACAAAGCAACGTAGCAGAAAATTCTTGGTAATCATAACAGATATAAGCGAATCAGTTAAGATGCAACAAGACTTAGCCTTTGAAAAAAGCGAAAAGGAGCGCTTGCTAAAAATCAATGAAGACCTAGATCAATTTGTATACAAAGTATCGCATGATTTAAGAGCACCTTTGGCATCTTCTATTGGATTGGTCTCTTTGGCTAAAAATGAGGGCGACATCGGTAAAATCCATGAATATCTAGACTTGCAAAACAAAAATCTGCAAGGTTTGCAAGACTTTATAGGCAGTATACTAGAATATTCTAGAAACTCTAGAAACGAAGTAGCCAGAGAAGAAATTGACTTTCAGGCTATTTTAGACAAATTTCTTGAGCAAAACAGTTACAGTGAATCCGCAGCTCCCATCGATTTTGACATCAATGTATTGCAAACTGATGTTTTTTACAGCGATAGGATAAGGTTAGAAATCATTCTAAATAATCTCATCTCAAACGCCATTAAATACAGCGACCCAAATAAAAAAAATAAAAAAATAGGAATCACCATCAATTCAGATACAGATTTTGCCGAGATAAAAATCACTGATAACGGCATAGGTATAGAAGAAGAATATCTAGAAAAAATATTTAAGCCTTTTATAAGGGCTACCAATTACAACAATGGCTCTGGTATAGGCTTGGCATTGGTTAAAGAGGCCGTTACTAAAATTGCCGGATACATCAGGGTAGAATCTGAACATAGAAAATATACGAGTTTTATAATTCACGTACCTTCTTTGAATTTTCCACTTCAAGGATAGGACAGTTGCGTAGTTACCTTATAATTGAGCGCATCATTGGCAATGAGCTTGCGGTAACCGTTAATGGCATACTGATCTAAGTACCCGTTTTTTACAGTTAGGTACATGCTTTTGTCTGAGGTGTAGAGATAGTTCTCTTCGTTCAATTCTATATATATCTTGGCTACTTCTTCTCCTGAGTAGACTACTTCTAGCTCTTGCACTTTTAAGCTATTTTCTTTGGCTGAAAAAATACTGCTAGAATCAGTCTTCACTTCTTCGTAAGACTGTAGCAAAACAGGTTTATTAATGTCCGATTCTTTGAAAAGCAGCAACTCTTTTTTCCAATTAGGGTATGCCTCGGCGCCTTCTTTTGTTAGGGTAACCGTTTCTTTTTCACCTTCAATGGCAATTGTGCGTTTTACAACGGGTGCCTTATCATTTAAACCACTTAAGGAGTCTAAATAACTGATTTGCCCCTCTACAAAACCTTCTAAATCAAAGTAAGGCTTTTTACTAAGCGCTTTTTCATTTTTGATTTCTGTGCAAGCTAGGGCAAAGAAGCCAATAAGCAGTAAATAAGTGTAATTTCTGCGAAATTCCATAAAAGATTATTTAATTTGAGAACGGCAATATAACTGTTCTGCGGTGCAATTTGCTTGTTTTAGAAATTGGTTTTTAGGTTTGGAAAAAATCTGACCAAGCTATTTTAAATCTAAATACCGATAAGCCATTAAAAATTAACCGATTAATTTTAAAAAGCTGCTTTCAAATAAAAGTGCTCATCGAGAGCAACATAATTACAAAATAAAAACAATGACAAATAAAGAAGTTTTTAGTACCAATAAAAAGCTCTTCGATTATCTGTATTTAAAACAAGATCCTAAGAAGGCAGATGCCGTTATCGGCTTTGGGCATTTCGATATGAAAATACCGGCAAGATGTGCAGAACTCTATGAAATGGGCCTTGCCGAGAAAATCATTTTTACAGGCGGCATTGGCGCAGGCACCGCAGACTTGGGCAGTGCAGAGGCCGACACATTTTTAGCATATTTGCAAAAACATTATCCCCACATCAAGAAAGATAACATACTGATAGAAAACCAATCGACCAATACAGGAGAAAACCTCCGATATTCTATAGCCAAGGTAAAAGAAGAAAAAGCAGATTGGAGTGAAAAATTGATGAAAGGCACTTTGCTTTTGGTGGCCAATCCATTTAGACAAAGACGCGTTTTTCTTACAACAGCGCAGATACTGCCTCATGCGAATCTTATTAATTGTCCGCCCAACAGTAGTTATGAAGAAGAGTTGGTCTTATTTAAAACCAAGCAGCAAAACCTTAACGAACAATTACCTGGAGAAATAAAAAGAATTATTGAGTATCCTAAAAAAGGATGGATCAAAGAAGAAAAAGTACCCCAAGATATTCTGAAGTTGATCGATCCTAACCTCTAGTTAAAAATTCTTTGCATCAAAACATCTTATCTCGAAAAATATTGAATAATGATACCCATCCATCTAACAATTGAAGGCCTCTACTCTTACCGAAAAAAGCAGGAAATCAATTTTGAAAAGCTTACTTCCAATCAGTTGTTTGGTATTTTTGGTGCGGTAGGCAGTGGAAAATCCTCCATTTTAGAGGCTATTATTTTTGCCGTTTACAACGAAACCGATCGCCTGAACCTCCGCGATAACCGCTACTACAACATGATGAACCTACAGGCCAACCACATGTTGATAGACTTTATTTGTTGGGCGGGCAAGCATGGCAAAGAAAAGTACCGATTTATTTTTGAGGCAAAGCGCAACAAGAAAAAATTTGAGGAGGTAAAAAACTCAGACAGACGGGTCTTAAAAGAAATTGAGGGACAGTGGGTCGCTCAGGAGCATTATAACATTACCGAAATTATAGGCATGAATGCCAAAAATTTTAGGCAAACGGTTATAATTCCGCAGGGTAAGTTTAGAGATTTTATTGAAATGAGCGGTAAAGACCGCACAGAAATGCTCCAAGAGCTTTTTCAGCTAGACAGGTTTGATCTTTTCGAAAAAACCAATAGACTCATCTCTAAAACCAAAGAAAAAATACTTAAGCTAGAAACAAGACTAGAAACGCTTGCCACCTACACCAAAGAGGCCCTTAAAGAAAAAGAAGCATATGCTATTACACTAGAAGCACATGTAAAAGAGAAAAAAGCATTGCTTGAAGAAAAGACCAAATCTTTTGAGGCACAAAATAAACTAAAAACGCTTTGGGAAGAAAAACAACAGATCAAAGAATGGTTGGCCAAGCAAAGAGAAAACAAAGAGCGCATTACGTCTTACGAGGCGTTTTTGCAAAAATATGACCTTGCCGAAAGGTTATTCAAAGAAAAACTACAGCAAGAAAAAAAGTTGAACAATCAAATTAACGTACAAGACGACCGGATAAAATCGGTGGCTGTTCAACTCAACAAAATTACTCAAGAATGCGAAGAAGCAGAGGCGGCCTTTCAACAATACAAGCAAGCTTATGAAAAAAGAGATGAAGAAAAAAGCAAGCTAAACGACCTCGAAATTATCATAAGCATTAAAGAAACAGAAGCTGCTTTAGAAAGAGTTAAACAGGAGCATAAAAAACTAGATGACAACAAAAAGCAACAATTTGAGCTGTTAGAAAAATTTAAAAGACAAGAAAAGGAAAGCGCTGCTGAGATAAAATCCCTTAAAGAGAAATCGGTAGACATTAGTGACCTAAAAGAAGCCGTGTTTTTATTGAAGCAACAAACACAGGCAAAGCAAAACCTAAATACTTTAAAAGAAAGTTTAGAAAAGATTTTGGCAGATGAAAAGCAAGAAATAGCCTCCCAAGAAGAAATATTATCAGAGTTTTTAGTACCTGAAAAAGAAAATCCACAAAGTTTTTTTCAACAACAATTAAAAGCAATTGATAAGGAGTTGATACACCTTGCCTCCCAAGAAAAATATGAAAAAGACAGGATACTTTTAAAGGACGGTACGCCTTGCCCACTCTGTGGTGCAATACACCACCCAAACTCAGGAACCCACCAAAACGGGCTTACTCAAGCAGACAATATAGCTAAGGGCATAGAAGAAAATCAACAAAAAAAATTGCAAATCGATAAAGCATTTGCAAAATGGCAACAGAACAATTCTACTTTAAAAAGTATTGAAGCGGTAAAACAAGAAAAGGAAAAAGACATACAAAATGCAGAAATGCAATGGAGGCAAATTAAAGAAGATTGTGAAGGCAAAGGCTTTTCTGAAACAGACATAGCAGACCTTACACAACAAATAATCCAACAAGAAATACGCTCCAAAACCCTTAAAGAATTAGAAAATAAATTAGAGGAATTAAGAAATAGCATTGCCCAACAACAAAACCTGTACGAACGGGCAAGCGAAGCCTTCTCTAAAACCGAGACCCAAAAGATAACTTCAGAAAATTCCATAGCACATAGCAAAAGTTTGCTTAAGGTAATACAGTATGAAGGCAGCATTTTACAGCACGATTTGCCCAAACTCAAAGACAGCTACCAGCGGGGCGAGGAAAAAATCGCCAATATAGAAAAGCAGTTTCAACTCGCTGAGGAGAAAAAAAACGAACTACTATTAGAAAAAAAGGGCTTGGAAAGCAAACTAACTGTTGATCGCCAAAATCTTTCCGATCTAAAAAAGGACTTAGAAGAAATACGCACTGCCATACATCAATCAATTGTGCAAGAAGTTACACTCAAAGACCTACAAGAAGTAAAAAAACTCTTGGGCAATGACATAGATATTAAAAAAGAACGAGAAAAAATTGAGGCTTTTTTAAAGGATTGGGACAAAAACAGCAATAGGTTACAAGAACTCGAAACAGCTATTGGAAAGCAGACATTAGACATTGAAGCTTTAGACCACCTGCAAAATGAAATTTTAAGTATTGAGGAGCAAATACAAGAACTGCAAAACAATCTGGCTGTAAGCAAAGAGCAAATCAAGGAGGCCAAGGAAAAACTACAAACCAAAAAGGAGTTGCAGACCGAGTTAAAAAAATCCCAAAACCGTACAGAAAACCTGAGGGTGCTCTCCAATATGTTTAAAGGGAAAGGATTTGTCAAATACGTATCTTCCATCTATTTAAAAAACCTAGTGGGTATTGCCAATCAAAGATTTATGCAACTTACAAAAAATAACCTAAGCCTAGAGCTCAACCAAAACGACGATTTCATGGTGAGGGATTATCTGAACAATGGCAAAACCAGATTGCTCAAGACACTTTCTGGCGGGCAGACCTTTCAGGCATCTTTGTGTTTGGCCCTGGCTTTGGCTGAACATGTTAAATCGCTCAATACCTCCGAAAAAAGCTTTTTCTTTTTAGATGAAGGCTTTGGCACATTGGACCGACAATCGCTGCAAATCGTTTTTGAGACTTTGCGCACTTTGCAAAAAGAAAATAGAATCGTTGGGATCATCTCGCATGTGGAAGAATTACAGCAAGAAATTGAAGTGGCTTTGCACGTAGACAATCACCAAGAAGAGGGCAGTATTATTTCTTACAGCTGGGTTTGAATTATCATATAGAAGTAATGCCTTCTTAATTAGCACAAGCATTTGTATTTATTAGTGCACTACTCAGTAACTTTGCTTAACTTTAAAACTAAGTACTTTTTTTTACGGCTTTAGCATCATGATGGAAATTTAGAAATGAAATAAAATGCATTTCTTAATTGCCAAAAAAGTATCATATATTTTTTGCGAAGGTTAAAATATGTGGTTAGCTTGCAACATAAAATAAGTGCAAGTATATAATCCACTACCTCCAAGTGGTGTTATTCGCCAATCATTTAATCACTCATAATTAATTTAGAAATCAACAAATTTAGGATGGGAAACTTTGAATCTTTTTCAGTACCCTATAAAAAAATAGATGAAAGGTACTCTAAAAAAGCAGTATATTTTTCTATGGAATTTGCCATAGATCAAGCCTTAAAGATTTACTCAGGTGGCTTGGGTTTTTTGGCAGGCTCGCATATGCGAAGTGCTTATGAGCTTAAGCAAAACTTAGTAGGCGTAGGCATACTTTGGAAATACGGTTATTACGACCAAACACGCAATCCCGATCAATCTATGAATGTACTTTTCCAAGAAAAGATTTATTCTTTTCTGGAAGATACCAATATCAAATTCGAGATTGATATTAATAAACATCCCGTTTGGGTAAAAGCGTATTATTTACCGCCGCAGACCTTTGAGTCGGCCCCCATGTTTTTGCTGTCTACAGACCTACCCGAAAACGACTATTTGGCCAGGACTACCTCGCATAAATTGTACGATGCGGATAAAGCCGCAAGAATAGCCCAAAACATTTTACTTGGTGTTGGCGGTGCAAAGCTTATGGATATTATCGGGTATGAACCTGAGGTGTATCACTTTAATGAAGCGCATGCCTTGGCGGCATCTTTTTATTTGTACAACAAGCACAAAGATGTTAAGAAGCTAAAAAAACAAATTGCGTTTACTACACACACTCCCGAAGAAGCCGGCAATGAAAAAACAGACATTAGGCTATTAGAGAAAATGGGCTTTTTCTGCGGTTTACCCCTCAACGAAGTACGGGAAATAACCAATACTTGGGACGATGTCTTTAACCATACACTCGTTGCATTGAGGTTTGCAGGCATGGCTAATGCAGTTTCTAAAATACACGGAGCAGTGGCCAACCGTATGTGGCGCAGTTATGATAACATCAGTCAAATTAAAGCGATTACCAATGCACAAAACGCCAAATATTGGGAAGATAAAACGCTACAAAAGGCCATAGAAAAAGACGACTTCAAAAAGTTTAAGAAGAGAAAGCACGATCTAAAGAAAGAACTGTTTGATGTTGTAGCCGATCAAACAGGGCAATTATTTGACCCTGATGTTCTTACCATTGTTTGGGCCAGAAGATTTGCCGCTTATAAAAGACCCGATCTAATTGCTACTACCGAGAGGTCTTTAGAACTAATGAATGATTTGGACATGCCCGTGCAAATGATTTGGGCAGGCAAACCCTACTCTATGGATTACGGGGCCGTAAGTATATTTAACAAGTTGGTCCATTTGTCAAAGCAACATAAAAATATAGCAGTATTGGTGGGCTATGAGCTCAAATTATCTGCCTTACTTAAAAAAGGCTCTGATGTTTGGCTCAATAATCCGAGAATTACGAGAGAGGCCTCGGGCACTAGTGGCATGACGGCCGCCATGAATGGATCCGTTAACCTTTCTACCTTTGATGGTTGGATCCCCGAATTCGCCGAAAATGGCAAAAACAGTTTTGTGGTGCCCGAAGTTGACATTAACCTACCTATACACGAACAAGATCAACTTGATCTAGACCATATTATAGATGTATTTGAAAACAAGGTAAGAACCACTTATTACAAAGAGCCTGAAAAATGGTTCGAAATTGTAAAGAGAGGCCATGCAGATGTACACAAATATTTTGAGTCGGCAAGAATGGCAGATGAGTACTACAAAGAAATGTATACTAAAATCTAAAACAAGAAAGTCTTTGCAATTTCTATAGAGAAAAAAAGCCTAGCTCATTTACAACGAACTAGGCTTTTTTTCTTACTGTAAATGGAATCAATCACATAGACATCTCGGACAAAAATTTAATACGCATAAGCCTGATTTCATCTTCTGAGTATTCTTCGTCTAGTTCATCTAGTGCGTCGTCAATACTATCTGACTCTGCTTCCATAAAATATTCCCAAATTTCATCCTGCCTATCGTCATCCATAATTTGGTCTATGTAATAGTCTAAGTTGAGCTTAGTACCCGAAAAACATATCTGCTCAATTTCTTCGATCAAATCGTCATAATCCATACTGCGGTCTTCGGCAATCTCCTCCAAATCAACTTTCATATCAATTTGTTGAATGATCTGAATCTTATTTTTCGATTTATTTACCTTGGTCTTTACGACCACATCAGAGGCCGTAGCAATGTCGTTTTCTTCTACATATTTGCTGATCAAATCGATAAAAGGCTTGCCAAATTTTTTAACCTTACCTAGTCCGACACCATTGATCCTTGCTAACTCATCTTCGGTACACGGAAAAACAGTGGCCATTTCTTCTAGAGAAGGATCTTGGAAAATAACATAAGGTGGAAGGTTTTTTTGCTTCGCCAGCTTTTTTCTTAAGCCTTTGAGCATATCAAAAAGCACTTCATCAGAAGCTTGTGCATGGGTCACGTTGCTGGTACTTCCATCCTCCTCCTCTTCTATGGCTTCTGCAGCATAATCATGGTCTTTGGTAAAAGTCATAGAGTGTGGCTTTTCTATAAACTCACGCCCTTGATCGGTAATCTTAATTATAGAGATATCATCTATATCTCTTACCAATAGTTGGTGTATCATAGATTGTCTTATGGCTGAAAGCCAAAAAGCAGCATCGTGTTCATCATCAATACCAAATGTATTGAGTTGGTCATGGTTGTAACTCATTACATATTGGCTGCGTTCGCCCCTAATGATGTCTACTATGTGATCCATGCTAAAGCGTTCGCCTGTATCTCTTACCGTTTCGAGAATGATTTTTATGTATTTCTCTCCATTGAATTGCCCTCTAGGCTTTCGGCAATTATCGCAGAAATCGTAATCTGTGTTTAGATATTCCCCAAAGTAGTGCAAAAGCTGCCTGTGCCTACATACCGAAGAGTTGGCATAATAGCTCACCTCCTGCAATAAGTGTTTGGCATTATCTCGCTCAGTAACGGTTTTGTCTTTGCTAAATTTTTCTAGTTTTTGAATGTCCTTTACACTGTAAAACATGAGGCAGTGACTATCGAGCCCGTCTCTACCGGCACGGCCAGTTTCTTGGTAATAGCCTTCTATTGATTTTGGTGCATCGTAGTGTACCACAAAGCGCACATCGGGTTTATCTATTCCCATACCAAAAGCAATGGTAGCCACTATTACATCAGCATCTTCACTCAAAAAAGCATCTTGGTTTTTTACCCTCGTGGCAGCATCCATACCTGCATGGTAAGGTAAGGCGCGCACGCCGTTCACTTGCAGTAATTCGGCAATCTCCTCTACTTTTTTACGGCTCAAGCAATAGACTATGCCGGCCTTGCCCTTAAACTGGCTCACAAACTTTATGAGTTGTTTCTTGGTATTTACTTTGGGCTTTACTTCGTAAAAAAGGTTTTTTCTGTGGAAGGATGATATAAAAACATCGGCCTCTTCCATTTTTAAGTTTTTCTGGACGTCTGACCGAACTTTTGGTGTAGCCGTAGCAGTAAGCGCTATAATGGGCAAAGAGGGGTCTACCATTTCTATAATAGATTTGATCCTTCTGTACTCAGGCCTAAAATCATGCCCCCATTCCGATATACAGTGGGCTTCATCTATGGCTACAAAATTAATATTTGCTTTTTTAAGCAAGGCTATGTTCTCCTCTTTGGTAAGTGATTCTGGAGCTACATAAAGCAACTTTACAGAACCTTCTAACACTTCTTTTTTAACCCTGTTAGATTCAGTTTTGGATAGTGTTGAATTGAGGAAATAAGCCGTAATGCCAAGTGCATTTAATTGATCCACTTGGTTTTTCATAAGTGCGATAAGCGGCGAAATCACTACCGCTGTACCATCTTGTATAATGGCTGGTAATTGATAGCACATCGACTTACCAGCCCCGGTGGGCATGATCACAAAAGAGTTTCTGCCCTGTAATACATTTCGAATGATTTTCTCTTGATTGCCTCTAAATTGGTTATATCCAAAAACTTCTTTTAGCTTAGCTTTTAATATACCTTCGTGCTCTATTGCGGTCAACATCTACAGCAAAATATAATTATGTGGAAATAGGCATATGTCTTTAAAAAACTCTTGCCTTTCTGATTAAATTGATTTTTTTGGTAGCCATAACTTCCAAATTTCCCACAAATTGTGTGGGCGACTCAAAGCTGGCATTGCGCATTTTATCGGAAGAAAAGCAATTTCTATTTAGCTGTTTGCCTTAATACTTAAGATAAACATGCATTTGAGTAATTTACATCAATTCTTCTATTAAATCAAGCATATTGCCATTAGCAAAGTCTTAATGCATGTAAATTTTTATCTGCCTGCAAGAATGCATGTTTCAATTCCGATTTTTTAAAAATTTGCGCAAAAATAATGAATATCGTTTAAGTTATTGTTAAATTAAACATAAATTAAACTTAAGCAAGGCCTTAGGGCTTAACGGATTTTGCAAGCAAAAAAATTCCTTTTATCCTAATAAATAACTTAAGACCGCTTAAACTTTAAAATGATTGATTTCAATCTGAAAATTAAGCAGCTAAATTAGCATTAGTTTGTGATGCCGTCTAATTTTGCATACTTGCCAGTAGCAAGCGACTGATATTTTTTAATATGACCCATCATCTAGAGCTTACACGCAAATCGGAAAGCGAGTTACCAGAGATAAGCAAACAATTATTGTCTTTTGCTAAAGACACAAAGGTGTGGATTTTTAATGGGCAGTTAGGTGTAGGTAAAACAACTTTGATCAAAGCACTTGCCCAGCAAATTGGGGTGCTAGAGAATATGAGCAGTCCTTCTTTTTCTATCATTAACGAATATACTACTGCAAATAATGCTACTGTTTATCACCTAGACCTTTACAGACTTAAAAACTTACAAGAGGCCATAGATGTAGGTATTGAAGATTATTTGTTTTCTGGTTTATATTGTTTTATTGAATGGCCAGAAATCATTGAAGATATTTTACCGGAAAAACACATGGCATTAGAATTAAAAATTCAGGATTTTACCGAAAGAACCATAAAAGCTTCAAGATATGAGTAAGAAGCAAAAAATAGGTTTTAGCAGCTTGGCTGCAGACTATTTTCAATTGCACCCGCAAGAAAAATTAGAAAAGCAACCCACAAAAAAAGGGGAACCTGTGAGCATTGGCCTGCCTTGCGAATTAGGAGAAGAAAAGAGGATATCTCTTAAACCAGAAGCAGTCTCTGTGCTGATAAACAATGGTTTAGATGTAAAAGTTGAGTCTAATGCCGCCAAATACTCCAAGTATACCGATAAAGAATACAGCGATGCAGGCGCCAAGATTGTATATTCTCACAAAGAGGCCTTTGAAACTGACATTGTACTGAAAATTTCTCCACCTACATTGGAAGAAATCGAATACATGAAACCGGGCAAAGCTTTAATTTCTGCTTTACAAACAGCCATTTTAGATAGCGAATATTTTAAAGCGCTCAATAAAAAGGAAATAACAGCACTTGCTTACAACTTGATCCAAGATAAAGTGGGTGGGCTTCCATTGGTAAGGGCCATGAGTGAAATTGCAGGAAGCACGGTAATGCTCATTGCCGCTGAGTACCTAAGCTCTACCAACAATGGGCAGGGAATTATATTAGGAGGCATTACGGGCGTACCACCAACCAGAGTAGTTATTTTAGGCGCGGGAACGGTGGCAGAATACGCCGCCAGAACAGCCATGGGCCTGGGTGCTGAAGTTAAAATATTCGACAACCACATCTATAAGCTTAGAAGGCTCAAAGAAAGGATCAACCAACCCAATCTATTTACTTCTTCTTTAGATTCAGCTGTTTTATCTGAAGCGCTTTCTAGGGCAGATGTAGCCATTGGCGCCATAAGATCAGAAGGCAGCAGAGCACCCGTGGTCGTTACCGAAGAAATGGTTGCCAATATGAAACCTAACTCAGTGATCATAGATGTAAGCATTGATCAAGGTGGCTGCTTTGAAACCTCAGAGATGACCGACCATGCCAGTCCTGCATTTAGAAGATATGATGTGATTCACTACTGCGTGCCCAATATTGCCTCTCGCGTAGCAAGAACTGCGACCTCTGCCATTAGCAATATCTTTACACCGATTTTTATGCAGATTGTGGAATTAGGAGGAATTGACGAAATGATATTTAGCAATAAATGGTTTGCAAAAGGAGTTTACAGCTATCGTGGAGGACTCACCAATAAAAATTTAGCCAATAAGTACAATCTGCATTACAAAAACCTAGATTTGATCATTGCGGCTAGCATATAAAAAAACCCGGTAAATTACCGGGCTCTTTCAAAACGTTTAGAAAATTATCTTCTTAAGCTTGTCCTTAGACAGCTCAATGCTAATGTATCAATATTTATACCACGGCTTACTAATTACCTAGGTTCTAGAATATAAGTTGCATCGTTTTTACCCAAAATGTTTGAACCTTTATCTTAATACGATCCTTTTTTAAGTATACCCTCATCTAAAATTTACTTACCACTTCAATAAAATATCGTATGTAATTAAAATCGCATAGTTTGTACATTCGAGTTATATTTTGCAATTTAGTATGCATGCAGAGTATTTCTGCTACCCTTATTACCTTAACTACTTAATAACGACCACTATGGCAATAGTAAAGACCGGGCAAGTCACTCAAAAAGCGCCCGAAAATATGAAAATGGAGTTAAGCAGCAAACAAACTAGAGTGCTTAAGGCTGTGTGTAATACGCTTATCCCATCTCTGCTAGCCAAAGAGAACAAGGAATTTTGGCAGTTAGAGGCAGAGGACCTTAATATTAGTGAGAGAATACAAGAGGCAATGGGCCTACAAAGCCCCGAAGACCAAGCCGAATTCAGAATGCTCTTACAGTTACTGGGCAATCCTTTAGCCGGCTTTATATTTTCTGGCCACTGGTTGGCTTTTCATCAATTGCCCTTTCCGAGGAGAGAGAAATACCTTCAAAAGCTCGCTAATTCTCCCATAGTCGCACTCAGAAAAGGTTTTAATACACTTAAAAAACTGAGTTGCTTTTTATTCTATACCGATACAATTACCCAAGACCCCAACCCTACATGGCAACATATTGGCTACTCAGGACCTCTTACCAATCCTCCTTCTAAGCCAAAACCCATAAAACCATTAAATTTAAAAGAAGGCGAGAAAATCACTTGCGATGTGGTCATTGTTGGCAGTGGAGCTGGTGGCGGTGTTGTAGCCAAAGAGCTTGCAGAAGCAGGTAAGGATGTAATCGTGATCGAAAAGCGCGCTTATCTTAATGAAGCCGACTTTAACCAAAAAGAAGGCGACATGATAGCCAATCTCTATGAGAAAAGTGGTGCACTAAGTAATGCCTCTGGCTCTATGGCGGTTTTTGCTGGTAGCTGTTTAGGTGGCGGTACCGTTGTTAACTGGGCTGGCACCATACGTACGCCCGATTATATTTTAGAAGAATGGGCCAGAGAAAATGATGCACCTGACTTTCTTTCAAAGGAATATCAAAAAAGCTTGGATGCAGCAGAGCGCAACATTTTCACCAATGAAAATGCTGTGGCCCACAACAAACAAAACCAAAAACTAAAAGTAGGCGCCGGAAAACTAGGCCACAATTGGAAAAATATTGCCCAAAACATTAAAGAAGACCCTGACCTAGACCAAAGGGCACATGGTTACTCTTGCTTTGGTGATCAGCACAGTTTAAAACAAAGCACGCTTGTAAACCATCTTGAGGCAGCCAACAACAACGGAACTCGCTTTTTAGTTGGCACTGAGGTGCAAAAAATCATCATTGAACAAGGCAAAGCAAAAGGTGTAGAAGCTTTACATACCAATGCCCTTGGCGATAAGGTGAAAGTGACCGTTCGCGCCAAAAAAGTGGTGGTAGCTGCTGGCGCTATACACTCTCCCGCTATTTTGATAAGAAGTGGACTGAGACACCCACAAATAGGAAAAAACCTATACTTGCATCCGGTTATAAGTGCTAGTGGCTTATATAAAGAAGAAATCAACGGATGGTGGGGCGGAATGATGACACTGACCGATAATGAATTTACCAATTTAGATGGCCCTTATGGTTTCAAAATTGAAACGCCTCCCGCACATACTGGGCTGATCGGTCTATCTTTACCTTGGGCTTCTGCAAAGCAACATAAGGAGATGATGCTGCAATCTAAATACATGGCTAATTTCATCATTCTTACAAGAGATAAATACACAGGTAGCATCGCCTTAGATAGCCAACAAAAGCCAGTTATACACTACAAATTGCATCCTTATGACCGCAAGCACCTTTTAAAAGGACTAAAAGAAGGCATAAAAATACACTTAGCAGCAGGTGCAGAAGAAGCTTTGATTTTACACAATCAGCTAATGGAGGTAAAGACCGATGATGATGCCATGTTGGATAGGGCGCTGCAAAATCTTAAATGGAAAGACAACTATTTTAACCTTTTCTCTGCCCACCAAATGGGTACTTGTAGAATTGGTGGTAACAAAAAGTTACATCCTGTATCGCCTGAGGGAGAAACCTATGAGGTAAAAGGATTGTACGTGACCGATTGCAGTGCTTTCCCTAAAAGCAGTGGGGCAAATCCTATGCTTTCTGTAGAAGGTTTGGCCCATTATTTAGCGCAGGGATTGAAGTAGCATAAGAACTGTAAAGAAGCCAAAAAGCCATTTACATTAGAAGTAAATGGCTTTTTTAATGGTTGGCAAGAGTACTACTCAATGTAGACTTTAAATCTTCAACAGTGCATCTAAAAAGCCAACGTTGATTTCTTTCTTTTTAAGCACCAAGGTAGGTATACTAATGTTGTGCAATAAAATCTTTTCTGTGGTACTACCCAAAAAAGCTGCTGCTAAGGTCGACTTGCCTTTAGATCCCATCAAAATCATATCTACATGCTCTACCAAACCGATATTAAAAATGATTTTGGCAATCGCATTACGGATATCTAGCTGAAAATTGGTCTTTATATTGATGCCTTCTGTATCCAAATCCTTAATAAAATGCTTAAAGCGCTTCTCAGCATTCTTTTTCATTATCTTAGAAAACTCCTCTGTAGATTTACCTGAAGCCAAGTACCCATTAGGTAAATTGTATACATTAAGGCAAATAATCTCTATAGGAGTTTTCTTTGCTAAGTTGATGGCCTTCTCCAAGGCGATATGAGAGAATTCTGAAAAATCTATAGGAATCAAGACTTTTTTAAATTGCGGTACTGCATTTTGAGGCAGCGTAAGTACAGAACACAAAGCCCTCCTAGCTAATTTTCTAGACAATGCGCCAGAACCTTCGGCTATGGTCTTTCTACCGATCACAATCATATCGGTATCTTGGTTCTTACTTACTTGCAATATTTCTGAAAGAGGATCTCCATTTTTTACCCTGTACAGCACTTCTCCTTTAAATTCTCCTTTGTACTCATTTACTAAGCGCTCAAGCGTTAGTACAATTTCTTCCCTTTTGGTAATTGTGGTGGGGCCTTCACCAGGATTAGGCACTTCCTCGTCTAGGTTGGCATCTTTGGGCACATGTGCCATTACTATTTTATTAAACGAGATGATTTTCGAAAACTTAAATACGTACTTTACCAGATTACGATCCATGGAGGTAAAGTCGAGCGCAACAAGTATGTTATTAATCGTGTACATGAACCAATTAACTATGTAAAAAAATGAACCTATAAATTTACTTCTGAAGCATTAGTTTGATGAGTTGTGTCATTTTAGGCTCTGCATCAGCCGCTGCAGCAATGATCTCTGGCACAGTCACTTTCTTTATTTTACCAGGATAGCACAAATCTGTAATTACGGACAGGGCAAAAACAGGTAAATCCATGTGCCTGGCCACAATTACTTCCGGCACGGTAGACATGCCGACAGCATCTGCACCAATCGTTCTTAAATACCGATACTCGGCCCTTGTTTCTAAATTGGGGCCCGGCACGCTCACATATACGCCCGTGTGTATTGCTATTTCGTTATCTTTGGCTAATTGCTGCGCCTTTGTTAGTAGCTCAAATGAATAAGGCTCACTCATATCAGGAAAGCGAGGCCCTAACTCATCGATGTTTTTACCAGTTAAGGGATTTTCATAGTGTAGATTTATGTGATCTTCTATCAACATCACATCCCTTGTATGATACGAAGTATTTAAAGCCCCGGCTGCATTAGAAACAAACAAATTTTCAACACCGAGTAGTTTCATCACCCTAACAGGCAAGGTAACTTCTGCCATACTGTAGCCTTCGTAATAGTGAAACCTACCTTGCATTACAACTACTGCTGTGCCTTCCAAATTACCAAAAATGAGCTTGCCTGTATGGAACTCTACAGTAGCTAGCGGAAAGTGCGGTATTTCGTGATAGGCCACTTCATAAACCACATCAATATCATTCACTAAGGCGTTCAGTCCAGTTCCTAGAATAATCCCAAACTTGGGTTTAAAAGAGGTTTTTAGCTTTAAAAAATCTACAGCTTCTTTTATTTGTTGGTAATGCAACTGAGCGCTCATAGGCTATCAATAAAAAAATATATACAAAGCTAAGATACTTTTAAATGTTAACCAAAAAGCTTAAAGCGTATTGCATAGTGTTAAACTCTGCTTTTAACTTAGATGTTAACTAATAAAAGTATAAAATGTATAACGAGGAAGTAGATTTTTTAGAAGAAGTAATTATGCGGGCTTTGGGTACGTCTTTAGACATTAAAACCTTGCAATTTATTAGCGGTGGTTTAGTAAACCAAGCAGTGTATACAGATACCTCAAAAGGCAAACTATTTATAAAATTCAATGAGAACAGGCCGGCAAAAATGTTCGATGCAGAAAAACAAGGCTTAGCAACAATAAGGGAGAATGTACCCGACTTACACGTGCCAAAGGTCATTCATACCGATAAAGTATCTAACAGATATGTTTTAGTTATGGAATACCTACAAGAACAGTATCCTAACAAACAGTTTTGGGAGAAATTAGGCTACGGAGTTGCTGCCATGCATCACGTAACTGCGCCTAAAGCGGGTTTAGAATACGATAACTTTAATGGCCCTTTGGCTCAAAAAAACACACCAAGCACCAATTGGGGCAATTTCTTTTTTGAACACAGGCTGCGCGCACAATTTGGGCTGGCTTTTTACAACCAGATAATTCCTAAAAGTTATTTAAAAAAGTTAGAGCAACTCCAAATAGCATTTGAAAGACTATACACGAAGGCTGAGTTTTCGTTGTTGCACGGAGATTTTTGGCGAGGCAACATTTTAACCGGCAAAAATCAACAACCTTGCATTTTCGATCCTGCTGTTTACTTTGGCCACAGAGAAGTGGATTTGGCCACTGCTAAATTGTTAGGCGGTTTCCAAGATACATTTTTTAAGGCGTACCAAGAAAAATATCCATTACAGCATGGCGCTGAAGAAAGAATGGAAATCTACAGCCTTTACCCACTTATGATACAGGTAAATCTCTATGGCACAAGCTATCTCAACCGCATAGATTCCATTCTTAAAAAATATATCTAATGGCAGGTATTTATGTACATATCCCTTTTTGCACCAAGGCTTGTTATTATTGTGATTTTCACTTTAGTACCAACACCAGCAAAATTGAGGCAATGAGCCAAGCTATATGTAAAGAAATTACCCTTAGGAAAGATTATCTGCCAAATAAGAATTTACAATCTATTTATTTTGGTGGCGGCACCCCTTCTTTGCTATCCGAAAAGCAGCTTACATCCATTTTACAAAGCATTAAAAAACATTTCTCATTAGAACCGAATGCAGAAATCACTTTAGAGGCCAACCCAGACGACTTAAGCTATGAAAAATTGGCCATGCTCAAAGCAAACGGCATAAACCGATTGAGCATTGGCATACAATCCTTTCAAGAGGCGCGCTTACAGTGGATGAACCGTTCCCATTCAGCCAAACAAGCTTTAGAAGTGGTTAAAAATGCTAGGGCCGCCGGCTTTGATCAATTGAGCATAGATTTGATTTACGGTTTACCTGACAAGGACCACCAACCCTTTTTGTATGACCTCGAAAAAGCCATAAAATTTGACTGTGACCACATTTCTGCTTACTGTCTCACTATTGAGCCCCGAACCGTATTTGGCCATAAAAAGAAAGAAGGAAAAATAGTAGAAATGGAAGAAGAACTGGCTGCCAAGCAGTTTGAAATACTCATAGAACAGCTAGAAAAGAATGGCTATGAACAATACGAGATTTCTAATTTTGCGAAAAGAGGGAAATATGCCATACATAATACGGCATATTGGCAGCAAAAACCCTATTTAGGCATAGGGCCATCTGCCCACTCTTACAACAAAGTGAGTCGTCAATTTAATGTGGCAAATAACCATAAATACCTTAAAGCTTTGGCAGCAAATCAATTACTTTTTGAATCTGAATTACTTACTAATGAGCAACAGATCAATGAGTATATAATGACCAGTTTGCGCACCATGTGGGGTTATAACCATAAAAAAGCTTTAAAGAACTATGAGTTTGATTTGCTTAGCGAGCGGAAAAATGAAATAGATAAATTGTTAAAATTTGGGCTCATTGAACTTAACTTACCAAAAATACGCCTTACCAAAAAAGGAAGGTTGCAGGCAGATTGGGTCGCTGGTGAGCTATTTTTATAAATTAGAGCTTTAATATAGCCAAAAAGAGCAAGGTTAAACCAACTGCGATTATTGCTTGGATCAAGAAAGACCTTTTACCCTCAGTTGCTTTTCTTTTAAAAGAACCTGAAATGCGCTCTTTCATAATTTCCATTTGCTCTGCAGTAGCCTCCGGACTTTGCCTGCCGCTTAACATTCTTCTAGCAGATCGTTCTTTTACTTCAACCTCTTCTTTAATGGGATCGTAATAGCGTGGCTCAAAAGTGAAACGCTTGTACTTTGGCAGTCTGGTTAATGTTGGTAACTTCATTCGCTAAAAAAAATTAAAACCTCAATCAAATTTAATAAATATCTCTAATTGTTAGACATAAAGAACCTTTTGGTGAAGGTCTAGGTTTCATTGGGCGCTTTTTGCCAGTAAATTTGATGGGCAATTGTAAAAAAATCGCTTGTCTTTATTGTAAAGTTTAAAGTGAAAATTATTGTGCTTTTTCGGTCATTCAGCAAAAATAAATTACTTTTCTGGGAGATAAGAACTGAAACAAAAATGTGATAAACCGTTAGAACATTGATAAAGCGAAAAGTCGAGAATTTTTTGAACTTATCAGGACTTTTCATAAAACTTTTTCGGTTACCTTTAATAGTAATTTAATGCCATTTTTTAAAGGAAGCCTTGAAGTTATTAAACCAGCTAACCTTAAATAATTTTTTTTAGCATGTTAACCAAACCTACAAACCTGTTTCTAGCAAAATTCAATGATAAGTTTGAGATACTGCGGCTATTGTTTTTGCTTTCGGTTTTTTGCGCAAGTACCCCTCAAACTGCCTTTAGTTTTTCTTTCAAAAGCCATTTAACAGATAGTGTATTTCTGCGCCAGCAAACTGCTTGGGTAGATTCTACCTACAACAGCATGAGCGATAGGGAAAGATTAGGGCAACTTTTTATGGTGACCACCTACTCTAATCTCTCTCGAGACCATGTAAAAAGCATAGAAAATTACATAAAAGATTATGCTATTGGCGGCTTAATTTTTATGCAAGGCGGTCCACTTAGGCAGGTTAAATTGGTTAACAGATATCAGCAACTCAGCGAGATACCACTTATGATTGCTATGGATGCTGAGTATGGCCTTGCCATGCGACTAGACAGTACCATTATGTTTCCTAAGGCCATTACTTTGGGAGCCATACAAAACGAAAGGATGGTTTACGAAATGGGGGCAGAACTAGCTAGGCAAATGAGGCGGGTTGGGGCGCACATCAACTTTGCACCTGTAGCAGACATCAATATTGATCCTGCCAATCCGGTTATTGGCTTTAGATCTTTTGGCGAAGAGAAAGGCAATGTAGCCAAAAAAGCCATTGCCTACATGAAAGGCCTGCAAGAACACGGTGTAATTGCCTCGGCCAAGCATTTCCCCGGCCATGGCGACACCAATGCCGATTCTCATTATACTCTACCGATCATAGATAAGGATAGAAGGGAAATCTTAGATACAGAGCTGTTTCCATTTAAGCAAATGATTGCCGACTCCGTACAAAGTATTATGGTGGCACATCTACAAGTACCTTCGCTAGATAATACGCCAAACTTACCCACTTCACTTTCTAAAAAAGTTATTCAAGATTTGTTGATAGATAGCCTTGGCTTTAACGGTTTGGTATTTACAGATGCGCTAAATATGCAAGGTGTGGCCAAGTTTTATAAGCCAGGAGAAATCGCTTTAAAATCTTTACAAGCAGGCAACGATATTTTGCTCTCGCCCGAAGATATACCCGCTTGTATGGCCACTTTGGAAAAAGCGCTAGAAAACGGCGAGCTCACCAAAGCGCAACTAGCTTACAAGGTAAAAAAGGTATTGAAGGCTAAGTATTTCTTGGGGCTTTCAAACTACAAACCGCTATCAGAAAAAGGATTGGTTAAAGATTTAAATACCTCAAAAGCCTTGGCCATAAAACAGTTGTTGTACGAGCTTGCTTTTACAACAGTAGCCAATAAAGACAACTTACTGCCCATTAAGAAAACAGAAAACACCAGCTTTGCAGCCATTAGTATTGGTGGTAAAGAAAACAATGCTTTTCAGCGCTATTTAAGAAAGTATGTTGATTTAGAGACTTACCACATCAATAAAAAAAATGCCAGCAGTAGTCAGCTAGATCAATTCCATGAAATCTTAAAAGGGAAAGACATTGTATTTATTGGGCTGCATGATATGAACAATAGCCGTTCGAGAAAATACGGATTGAATAATAACATCATCTCTTTTGTAAAAAAATTACAAGCAGAGACAAAGACAATACCCGTGGTTTTTGGCAACCCTTATAGCTTACAATATTTTGAAGGCAGCGATTATTTGACTTGCGCTTATGAAAATGACTCCTTGGCACAAATTGCTGCAAGTCAAGTTTTATTTGGCGCAGTGAATGCCTCAGGTAAACTGCCCATAACTGCTTCGCCAACTTTAAAAGTTGGTACAGGCTTTAAATTGGCCACTATTGGTAGGTTGGGCTTTGGCTTCCCTGAGATGGAAGGCATGGAAAGCTTGGCATTTAATAGAATAGACTCCATAGCCAAAGCAGCGGTTGCCATGGAAGCTACCCCCGGTTGCCAAGTACTCGTTGCAAGAAACGGACGGGTGGTCTACCAAAAATCTTTTGGGCATTATACTTACACTAAAAAGAAAGAGGTCGATAATGAATCGGTGTACGATGTAGCTTCTCTTTCCAAGGTTTTGGGCACCTTACAAGGGGTTATGTTGCTCGAACAAGAGGGCAAACTAGACTTAAATCAGAGGGCTTCTTATTACCTCACAGAATTACAGGGTACCAATAAAGAGAATATGATCATTAAAGACATACTCTCCCACCAAGCAGGGCTTAAATCGTTTTATCCGTTTTGGGAGTATGTGATGAAAGGGCAGGAACACAAAATGAATTATCTTTCTTACGAAAAAAAGCCTGGTTATTCTGTACAAATTAGCCCGGATCTTTACGCCATAGACCATATTGCAGACTCTCTTTGGCAGTGGGTTATAGATACAGATCTTACGAGGCATACCCGCTATTACAGCAAACCGCGATACCGCTACAGCGATCTAGGGTTTATGATGATGCGGCAATTGGTCGAGAGAGTAAGTGGCAAACCACTAGAAGAATTTCTCGCAAGTAATTTTTACAATCCGCTTGGTTTAAAGTATTTAACCTACAGACCCATAGAAAAAGTAGAGCAATCTCAAATAGTACCTACCGAAATGGATATTTATTTGAGAAAAGGGCTCATTCATGGATTTGTTCATGATCCAGCGGCTGCTTTGGCAGGTGGTGTAGATGGCCATGCCGGACTGTTCAGCAATACCTTGGATGTAGCCAAACTATTGCAAATGAATTTGCAGGAAGGTTACTATGGTGGCAACTGGTATTTACAACCCGAAACCATTGCTAAGTTTAACGAACGCTATTTTGATAACAACCGGCGCGGCCTAGGTTGGGACAAGCCTCCGTTGCGAGATGTGCGCTCTACCTCATCAGAATTGAGCTCTGATATGGCCTTTGGGCATACCGGTTTTACTGGCACTTGTGGCTGGGTAGATCCTACATACAATGTGGTCTATGTTTTCCTTTCAAACAGAATACATCCTTTTGTGGGCAATCAAAAGTTGATCAGGGGAGACATCCGCACTAAAATACAAGACGTGGTGTATGAGTCAATTAAAGGAGTGGCTGAGAAAAATTTAGATACTGGTAGGGCTAGGAAGTAAAAACCTATTTCTTGGCTTTATACCGCTCCAAAGCTCTACGCGTTTGCTTTTGTAAACTGCGCCTAAAAAATGAAGTACTGCCCAATAGCCAACCTTGCCAACCTAAGGCCTGTCTTGCCCAACGGTGCAAATTAAAGTAATCTGTATGTTTAATGATTTTGCCGTCTTCAAACTCAAACTGGGCATCAATAATATTGTGAACTTTTCTGCCAGTTTTTGCAAATGTATAGTGAGCCTCCCACTTAGCTTTACCCGTATTATCCTTGGCTGAAATCGATGAATATTCAATTTGCAAATCTCTGCCGCTTTCGCAAAGCATTTTCCACATAAGTATAGCATCCTCGCCTTGCAACTGACCAAAAGCTGGATCGCGAAATACCACTTGAGGATGATAAAATGCCGCCATACCTTCGGCATCGCGTTTCTGAAAAGCTTGGTAAAAAGACTCTATCAAATGTTCGTACATATTTAGTTGTTAGCTTTTGAATTTTAGAAACTGGTATTTTATCACTAGCACATCTACTTTATTTTTGTTGAGATGTTGAGTTGAGTTTTAAAAGAAAATAAACAGATACTTTCATTATCGGTATCTTAGGCTACAAAAGATACACAAATAAGCAGAATAATGCACTAACCCACCAACGATTTGCCTTTAAAGCAGTTTAGTTTGATAGTATAGAGATAAAAGATAAATTTCAGACATCATTACAAAAATAGAAGATGGCAGAAAAAGTACTAATCAGCGGCGGCACAGGACTATTGGGTAATAATTTAACACTCCATTTGCAAAGTAAAGGGTACGAGATCAATTACTTAAGCCGAAGCGGCGGCGAGAAAAACGGCATAAAATGTTATCAATGGGATATAAAAAAGGGAAACATTGACAAAGAGGCCATTACTACTGCGGACCATGTTATCCACTTGGCAGGTGCAGGCGTAGCCGACCACCGATGGACCGATGAGTACAAAAAAGAGATTCTAGAAAGCCGTACAAAATCTACTGCCTTATTGTGCAAAGCCTTAAGTGAGCATAAACACCATGTTAAAAGTTTTACTTCTGCTTCGGCAGTGGGTATTTATGGAGACCGTGGCGAGGAATTGGTAGATGAAGAATCGGAAGTGGCCGATGATTTTTTGGCTCAAGTTTGCGTAGCTTGGGAAGATGAAATCTTTAAAGTACAAGAGTTAGGCATCAGAACATGTGCAATTCGTATTGGCGTAGTATTAAGCGAAAAAGGCGGTGCCTTGCCACAATTACTCACACCAATAAAAATGTTTGTGGGTGCACCACTTGGCCCCGGCGACCAGTACATGCCTTGGATCCATATCGACGACTTGAGCGAACTTTTCATCAAAACTTTAGAAGATGATGAAATGAAGGGAGTTTATAATGGCGTAGCCCCCCATCCCGTAACCAATAAAGCCCTTACAAAAGCTATTGCCAATAAGGTTTCAAGACCTGTTTTTCCAATAAATGTACCTGGGTTTGCACTTAAAGTGATTGCTGGCGAATTTGCAGAATCTTTGATAGGCGGCGCTAGGGTATCCTCTAGAAAGGTAGAAAATACTGGCTTCAGGT
>CAKZMZ010000297.1 GCA_937129345.1 uncultured Thalassovita sp.
CCTCGGGTCCCATGATAAAAAAAGCGATTCCGCTGGCTTTGGGAGATAGCTACCAAGGATTCAGGATCGTAGGTACCAATCACGCTTTTGCAGAACACTATACAGCTAAGCTGGCCAATGGCTCGCTATGGCAGACAAAAATGGAAACCTGCATTGGTAGCTTGGTTGCAGAGAGGCTGGAATTAAAAATTGGAGATACTTTTATGGGAACGCATGGCATAGGCGATGCAACTGGCGACGCTCATGAAGGGGCTGAGTATAAAATTGTAGGCATATTCGAAAAAAGCAATTCTGTAATCGATAACTTGATCGCAACTAGTGTAGAGAGTGTGTGGGAAGTACATGAGCATGAAGAAGAACCCCATGATCATTCACATGAAGACGGTCACCATCATCATCACAAAGAGGAAGAAGTTGCTCTTACCGGGCTGCCAAAAGGTGACGAAGAAAGTGAGATTACCTCTTTGTTAGTCAAATTTAAGAGCCCGATGGCGGCGATAACCATGCCTCGGATAATTAATGAGCAAACCAATATGCAGGCCGCTTCACCCTCTTTTGAAATTGCTCGATTATTTTCTATCATGGGTGTAGGCGTAGATTTCTTATCAGGTTTTGCCTATCTTATGGTTTTTATCGCTGTGCTAAGTATTTTTATTTCCTTATACCATGCCCTAAAAGAAAGAAGGTACGATTTGGCAGTGATGAGGTCCTTAGGGTCTGCTCGTATTTCACTTTTCTTACTTGTGGTTTCTGAAGGTGTGCTCATCAGTTTATTCAGTGCTATTTTCGGTTTGTCTTTAGCGCACATAATCTTAGAATTGGTGGGTACATATAACGCTGATGCAGTAAAAGCAGGAATTACAGGTGCTTTATTTCTGAAGGAGGAGGTCTTTTTATTAGGCTCTTCATTATTGATAGGCGTTTTTACAGCTTTTATTCCTGCAATTCAATCTTATAAAACAGATATTACAGAAGTATTGGCAAAGGGTTGAGATAGAAATCTCATTTTCTAATATGCTTAAGAATTAGGCGTTAACTAGATACGTTTTTAACTAAGCATATCTATCAATTTGTGCACAAATTTTTTTCGAATATCTCTGCTTGCTATTGCCCTTCTTTTTTCTGACACACTTTATGGGCAAAAAATTGCGGTTAATTATGAGTTTTCATCACCTTATGACTCATTGCTATGGCCTACAGGCTATCAGCAGCAATTCAACAACAAATCATCACTATTGTCTTACCTAGAAGCAAGACAGCAAGATTTTTATAGGAAGGGCTATTTATTAGCTTCTATAGATGTGCAAAACATGAGCGATTCATTGATAAAAGCCAAGGTTGGCCTTGGTAGAAAAATTGAATTGGTTGCTTTAGATGTAAGTCAGGTATCTAAAGCAATTTTACTTAAATCTGGTTTTAAAGAGCAGCAACAGCGCTTACATCTTAAGCCTAGTCAATTTATTTTTTTTAAAGAGGAATTGCTAGAAGCCGCTTCCAATTGTGGTTATCCCTTTGCAAGAGTTACACTCAAAAATAGTAAAATAGGTAGGGTTGCTATCCAAGCCGATTGTATTTTAATTCCAGGTAATAAGATTTATTTTGATAGTTTATCTGTAAAAGGTACAAACAAAATCAAGAATGATTTTTTGGCGAAATATTTAGGACTTAAAGGTCCTAAAAAAAGTGCTTTAATCTATCGGCAGCATTTAGTTGATGATATAGGCAAAAAAATCTCAGAATTACCTTACATTTCCCTAGAAAAACCACCCAAGGTTTTATTTAAAGATGATAGAGCCACTGTTCAATTAATATTGAGAGAAGAAAAAGTAAACAAGTTAGATGGAATGATTGGGCTGATACCATCTAACGGCACAAGAAATGGCACCCAATTAAACGGCTATATAAATTTAGATTTGCAGAATCCATTTGGTAGAGGGAAAAAACTTTTACTGCGGTGGACCCGTGCCCAAAGACTATCTCCAATATTTGAGTTTGAGTACCATCATCCTCAATTGCTTAAATCGAGTTTAAACGCACATCTTAAGCTTTCTTCAATCCAGCAAGATTCTTTATTTAGAAATTTGCAGTGGCAGCTAGGCATTGATAAGAGGTTATTGAGCGGAGGAGCTTATGGATTTTTCTATAGACGAAATCAAAGTATAGGTCTTAGCACAAATATAAATCTAGATTATAACCTACCAATAAATGGTCTCAGGCTGCACTCAGACTTCATCGGAATATTTCATGGTTCTAGCAGCAAATACGGAAATAAATGTAAGCTAAATTATTCTCTAGGTTTTGGTAAAACGGCTTTATCAGGTATCGACAGCCTTTCCACAGTAAATAACCGGCTAATTATGTCTTTAGGTATTGAGAAATCCTTTAACTTGTCTAAAACCTTTGCTTTTGTGGGGCAGCTTAGGAGTGAGTGGGTTACTGGAGAGGATTTATTCGTATCTGAGGTTTTTAGGGTGGGAGGATTCAATTCTTTAAGAGGCTTTGATGAAAACTTATATTATACCTCTCTTTATTTTTTATTGAGAAACGATTTTAGGGTTTATCTAGAAAATCAATCATACCTTTATGTATTTGCTGACTTTGCCGCTCTTGAACAGCTTTCGCTACAGAATAGAGCTATAGTGGAATGGACTTCCTCAATAGGCTTTGGGCTTGGTCTCAATTTAAAAGTGCGCCAAGGTCTTCTTAAATTGGCCTCAGGCTTAGGTATAAATGGAGATAATAAGTTAACTTTGAAAAAAGCGAGGTTTCATTTTGGATACACTGCAGTTTTTTAGACTTTTTCTGGCTTTTACCCTATCCCAAGTTTTTTCCCTTGTCAATCCGTGTCTTTTTGCCCAGTCTAATGAGGATGTACAAAGGTCACTAGAGCAAGATTGGATGATATACGACTGGGAGGCCAACGTATATCTGCCATTTATACCCGAAATACACAACGAGTATAAATCATTGACCTTGGTTTTAGATAAGCAAAATTACGAGGCTGAGCATGTGCAGTTACGCTATCATGAGCCTTTAGATGTTTTTATTAACAGTAAGCTATTTTATAGCTTAGAGGCTCAAAAGGCTTTAAATATACCTATTGAGAAATTGAATATCGGTGGAGGAGATAGCTTGATAAGTTTGTCGGTACATACGGTAAAAGCCTTTAATAAGGCGCCAAATGTTTTTATTACAAAAGAAAATTTTGTTGAGAGAAAATCTTATTCTTTCAATGAAATAGAAATAGAGCGAGCCAGAGAAAGGTCTTTTTTTGAAAAGTGGCCATTATTAGTGATTGTCTTCTCAATAATTGCATTTTCTGTAAGCAACCGTTCTTCTTTTAATCCTATACTTAGTTTTACATCAATAGATGGCATTAGTGCTTTCTTTTCAGACAACAAGCGTGGAATGGGCACTAAATTAAATGCCTCAATACTTATCTTTTATTTTTTGCTCATTTCGGCCATACTTGCAATATCCATATTGCTGCTAAATATAGAGCCATCTGTTTTTGGGTTTGAGATTTTTCCTTTTCAAAGCTTTCCAGGTGTTTTGTCATCTGTTAGTAGGTTTTTCAATTTATTTTTATTGATTGGCTCATTGGTCTTTCTAAAGATTTTTATAATATGGTCTGTGGGAGGATTGTTCAATTTAAAAAGCGAAACTTACATCCATCTTTATGAATTTATGGCTTTTAGCCAACTTTTTTACCTTGTGCTTTTTTTCTTGGTAATAGCCTTAGGATTCTACCCTTACTTGATTGATAATCAAATACTTGTGATGCTTTTTAGATATGGTTTCTCAATCGTTGCCATTATGGTCACATTAAAGATATATAGAGTGATATCATTTAAAAATGTATTTATTATTTCATATTTTTGTATCACTGAATTTGTACCTGCTCTAATTATGATCAGGGTTTTCTAATTTTAACAATAGAATACAAAGTATTTAAATATAGAGGATATGGGTAAAATAGCTCAGGAGAAAATCGATAAGAATACGTTGAAAGAAGTAAAGTCTATACTGGTTTCACAACCTGAACCGGCAAATCCAAATTCACCTTATTATAAACTAGCTAGTAAATATGGGCTTAAGGTAGATTTTAGGAAATTTATAGAGATAGAGCCGGTTGGCGTTAAGGAGTTTAGGAAACAAAAAATAAATATCTTAGATCATACTGCAATTATTTTCACGAGCAGAAATGCTATAGACCACTTGTTTTCTTTAGCTAAGAAATTAAAGATTGAGATACCTAGTGACATGAAATATTTCTGTATTTCAGATCAGACCGCGCATTATTTACAGAAATACATTGTAATTAGGAAGAGGAAGATTTTTACCGGTAAAAAAACAGCGAAGGACTTGTTAGAAGTCATTAATAAGCATAAAGACGAAAAGTTTCTTTTCCCTTGCTCAAATATCAGAAAAGGAGATATACCTGATTTTATGAACAAGAACTCCTTTAAATTTAGTGAGGCAATTATATACAAAACCGTAGCTAGTGATTTATCTGACTTGGCAGATGTAAATTACGATATTATTGCTTTTTTCAGCCCATCTGGAATTTCCTCACTTTTTGCCAACTTTCCTGAATTTAAGCAAAATGAGACTAGGATAGCCGCATTTGGCCCAACAACTGCTAAAGCTGTAAGAGATCACGATTTAAGACTAGATATTGAGGCTCCCCTACCTAATGCTCCTTCAATGACGGGTGCCATTGAACTATATATAAAAAAGGCCAATAAAATTTCTTGACCTTAATATTATGTCAAAAAATACATCACGATCTTGTTTTTATAGTGCCTATAAGTTTTTAGAATGATAATGTCCTATTAAGATAGAATGGAGAAATTTTACAGATATGTACTAGTATACTTTATCTCTAAAATGGTTTGTTTTAGGGGTTTTTAAATCTCTGTTAAAATTCAGATAAATTTTTACAAATATTATAGTTAATATTTAGTTAAAACAATACATTTTTAAGAGTGAATTATTGTAAGAGCATATTCTAAAATAAATGCATCTTCACAATAAACTTTTTTTTTATGTATTTACTTATAAGTATTAACTAATACAATCCTTTATGCATAGGCCAATTTTTTACACTATTGTATTAATTGCTTGTTTTTTGTTTTTAGGCAATATCCAATTAAAAGCACAGCAAGACGCGCAGTTTAGCCAATACATGTTTAATCAGTTGTATTTAAATCCAGGATCAGCTGGTGCTAATGCTCAACAGATAGAATTTAATGTAATACATAGGTCCCAGTGGTTAGGCTACCAAGGTAGTTTTGATGATGGTGGAGCACCTACTACACAAATAGCTTCTATCAGTATGCCATTAGAAAAATATAATCTTGGTATTGGTCTTCATCTAGTAAATGATAGGATAGGGCCTGTGACCAATCAAGAGATTCAATTATCAGCAGCTTATAAACTGAAAGTATCTAAAGGTATTATTTCAATAGGATTACGGGGAGGATTGTACAACCAACTCTTAAATGTCGATGAACTACGATTTACCGACCAAGCTAGAGAGCCTTTATTGCAAGGTTTAGATGGAAGAGAAAGTCAAATGGTTCCAGATTTTGCAGCAGGTATTTACTTTAAAGATATCAATAACAAATTTTTTTCAGGAATCGCTGTTAATCATTTAAATCGTTCGGATTTCAATTATGGCACGAATATTTCTATTAATGAACTGAAAAGCCACTTTAATTTTTTAGTAGGTCTTAATCTTGATTTGACAAGAAACGTAACAGTGACACCTTCAGCTATAGTAAAATCAGACATGAATACTTTTTCTATAGAATCTAGTGTTATAGCTACATTTAATGATAAATTCTACACAGGAATCTCAATGAGAGAAGTAGAGGCTGCAATAGCACTAGTTGGAGTCAATTTACTTAAAGATAACTCTTTAAGAGTCGGTTATGCGTTCGATTATACATTGAAAGCGAGAAATGCAAAAGAAACAACTTCACATGAAATTTTATTGAGTTATAGATTGCCAGCTTTACAGATGTTTACTCCTTCAATAATAAGGACGCCTCGTTTCAGGCATGAGTAGTTTTATGTTGCGCTCATTAAATTTTATTAAGAAAAAAAAATAAAAAGACTAATTTGAAAGTTAGGTAAAATAGTCAAGTATCTAATCTAAATTGGAGCTAAATTGGAAAATAATTATGAATAAGTCATTTAACTCACATTTGTTAATCTATCTATCTCTGTTATCATTCGCGACTTTACAGAGTTGTATTTTCGGTGGTAATAAAGGAGATATGGGAGAGCTAGTAGGTGTCCCTGACCGGGAAAGCTTCGAACAAACTATACCCTATGGTATGACTTTCGTTCCTTCAGGGACATTCCATATGGGTCAGGCAGACGAAGATATTACTTCTTCGAAAATCAATCTCAACAAGCAAATCACTATTGGTGGTTTCTTTATGGATGACACTGAGATTACCAACAATGAATATAGGCAGTTTATGAATAATATGCTCTCTGGTTCAGACACTAGTGCTGATTGGACAGAGGCAGATATTATGGCCACTCTCTACCCAGATACTACTGTTTGGGAAAAGGATTTTACTTACCACATGGGAGACCCAATGGTGAGATACTATTACATGCATCCAGCCTTTGACGAATACCCAGTGGTTGGTGTAAATTGGCTAGCTGCCAAAGAATTCTGTGAGTGGAGGACTAGATATCTAAATGAGTATAGAGAATCTGAAGGACAATTCCCCATGCCTAACTTTAGGCTTCCTTCTGAAGCCGAATGGGAATATGCCTCTAGGGGTGGTTTAGATATGGCCAAGTACCCTTGGGGAGGGCCTTATGTAAGGAATGGTAAGGGATGTTCACTTGCTAACTTTAAACCTGGTAGAGGTAATTATTATGATGATGGTTTTCAGTATACCTCTCCAACTGCATCTTATTTTGCAAATGGGTTTGGTTTATACGATATGTCTGGCAACGTAGCGGAATGGTGTGAAGACGCTTTTCATCCAGCAAGCTATCCTGTTGTTTGGGATTTGAATCCAACTTATTTCGATGAAATGGAAGAAAGAAAAGTGATTAGGGGCGGTTCTTGGAAAGATATATCATTTTATATAGAAACAGGTACAAGGAGCTATGAATATAGAGACACAGCACGTTCATATATAGGTTTTAGGTGTGCAATGACTCACCTAGGCCGTTCTTCAGGCTTCGAATTTTAATGAATATTTAATCGTTTAGATAATTAACTTAAAAAGCAAATAAAAATGGGTAAAAAGCGAGAATCAAAATTAGATTATTTTTATAGAGTAATAACTCCGAAAGTAACTAGTGTAGGTGCTGCTCTTGTTGTAGTTGGAGCACTATTCAAAATCATGCACTGGCCTGGTGCTGGTCAAATGCTTACTGTTGGTCTTCTTACAGAAGCTGCATTATTCTTAATGGGAGCTTTTCAGCCAGCGCCACCGCCAGAAGCGCACTACGAGTGGGAAAAAGTATATCCCGAGCTTGCCGAAAACCATCCAGGTTCACTTCCGGCCAAGAAAAGTGATAATTCAAAAAATGTTGCTGCACTTGCAGGGGTTGATAAAATGTTAGCGGAGGCCAATCTTAATACTGAGGTGTTTAAGAATTTTGGTATGGGTATGAAAACTTTGAACGAGTCAGTATCAAAAATGAAAGATGTAAGTAATGTAGCAGTAGCATCGAATGAGTACTCTAAAAGCTTGCAAACTGCAACCAAGAATATATCTGATTTAGGGAAGGCTTATTCAGCAACTGTAAGTGCTATGGGCGCGATGTCAGAATCTGCAAAAGACGCAAAAGAGTATCATTCTCAAGTACAGGTCATGACAAAAAATCTTGGTGCGTTAAATGCTGTTTACGAAATGGAATTGAAAGATGCCAATAGCCACCTTAAAGCTATGAATAAGTTCTACAGCAATTTGACTACCGCTATGGAGGGAATGGCAGATGCAAGCAAGGAATCTCAAAATTTCAAAAACCAGATGTCACAGCTTACCACAAATCTTTCGTCGCTCAACAAGGTATATGGAAACATGTTGACAGCCATGAAAGGATAAGTTTGATTAAAATTTAATTTTTTTATTTAAAGCTGAAAGATATGGCAGGTGGTAAAAAGGAAACCCCAAGACAAAAGATGATCGGCATGATGTATCTTGTTTTGACAGCTTTGCTGGCATTGCAAGTTAGTAATACAGTATTGCAAAAGTTCATCTTTATAGATCAAAGTTTACGTGAATCTGTAAACTCTACCAGAGACCAGAATAACGTAAGACTGCAAGCGATACAAGCTCAAGTAGAGAAGAAAGGAAACAAGCCTAGAGATAAAGATGTATTAAAAAGAGCTAAAGAAGCACATGAGCTTACCAATGAGATGTTATCTTATTTGAGCCAAATGAGAGAAACAATAATCGAAAAATCAGGTGGTAAGGATCCAGAAACAGGTGAATTAAAAGGAGCTAAAGATTATGACAAGCAAATGGCTTACACTCTTGGGCCTGAGGGGTCAAAAAGTGGAGCTGCTTATGAATTGGAAAACAAGTTGAATGGTTTTGTAGATGAGATGAGCTCTTTGCATGATTCTTTATCATTCGGTAAGCTAGCCAAGCCAGCTTCTGAAATAGATGAATTCAAAAATGATCCTGATCAGAAAGATAAAGATTTTGCATATCTTAATTTTGGCAATACTCCAACTGTAGCTTGTTTGGCAATCATAAGTCAGTTTCAATCTCAGGTAGCAAACTTAGAGGCAAAAGCCTTGGAAGAGTTAGCTAAGGATGTAGGAGCTGCAGAATTAAGATTTGATAAAATTATCCCTGTAGTTAGTCCAGAATCTAGAATAGTTGCTGCTGGTACAAAATACAAAGCAGAGATGTTTATGGCAGCTTCTTCCTCAACGACTAAGCCTACAATGACTTACAATGGTAAGCCTATTAAGGTTGAAGATGGCAAAGGTATGATAGAATTTGTTGCAAATGCAAGTTCTTATGATAAGGAGAACAAGTCAACACAAACTTGGAAAGGTGAAATCACTATTCAGACACCTCTTGGAGACACTACTCTAAAAGTTGAAGAAGAATTCATTGTAGCTAAACCTGTAATTCAGGTACAATCAGGTTCAGTTTCTGCTCTTTATCTAAATTGTGGGAATGAATTGCAAATCAATGTTCCGGCTTTAGGTACAGAATATGATCCTTCTTTTAATGCTAATGGTGGAGATGTTATAAAAGGAGCAAAGAAAGGAGCTGTAACTGTTATTCCTAATAGAGCAAAAGTAGACTTAACTGTGTATAGTGGTGGTAAGGCTTTAGGCGTAGAAAAATTCAAAGTTAAAAGAGTGCCTAATCCAACAATTAAGATTTTTAGTAGGGGTAAGCCAGTAGATTTGAAAAATGGTGTTTCTGCGTCTCAATTTCCAAGGTCAATAGAAGCAAGAGCTATTCCTGAGCAAGGATTCGCTGAATTTCTTCCGAAAGATGCTAGATATAGAGTTACAGGCTGGGAAGTTACTTTAGCTAGGGGTCGAAGAGGCCTGGCTAATAAGAAAGTTAGCTCACCAACTGTAAATATCACTGACATGGCTCAAAAGGCTAAGCCTGGGGATAGGATAATCATCGAATTAAAAAGGGTTCAAAGAATGAACTTTAGAGATAAAATTGAAGATGTGAACGGTGTTTCTGAGATTTTCACTATTCCAATTAACTAAATTTTTGTAATGAGAAAACTATTTTTAACGATTTCTTTCTTTTCTTTTCTATTGCCTGCAGTGGCTCAGATGGAGTTTGGCTATGACGATAAGGACGCTTTTAGTCCTCACTCAATAAGGCCAATCAGAAGAGCTGATGTTATGTATAACAATACAGTTTGGATTAGAATGGATTTGAGAGAGAAGCAGAATGAACCTTTCTTCGCTGCAAATAGTGAAATAACGAAAATCATTATTGATGCAGTAAAGGCAGGTGTTCTCAGGCCATATAAGAATGATTCATTGGTTACTAGGATGTCTATTCAAGAATTTAATGAAAATCTTAAGATTCCAGGTGCTGATGAAGGACTTTCTGATGAAGACTTGGCTATGGGTTTTGGTGGAGATGATTTTGGTGGTGGAGACGATTGGGGTGGTGGAGATTGGGGCACCGAAGGTGGTGCAGAAGAAGACGCTGGCCCTGAAGAGTTTTTCGCTAAAGACATCAGAATTATCGAATTGAAGGAAAATAGAATGTTTGATAGAAAAAGAGCAAGGATGTACTATGACATTCAATCTATCAGGCTTATAATTCCTGGTGATTTATATCCTACGGGTATAGATAAGCCCTTAGCAACATTCAGCTACAAAGAACTCGTTTCAAACGTTTTTGTGGACAATCCAGCAGCAGTTTGGTATAATTCCAAAAATACTGCAGAAAATAAGAATTTAGCAGATGCATTTGAATTACGCCAGTTTACTGGGAAAATAGTTAAGTACTCAAATCCTAAAGATGCGGTAATTGACGATATTTATAAAGGTAATTTGAAATTAGGTCTTGCCAAATCTCAAGAATATGAGCATAAACTATTAGAGTACGAGTCAGATTTGTGGTCTAACTAGTAAATCAGAATAATGCTTTTTAGAAAAGCACTCCTCCAAAAAGTGGAAGAGTGCTTTTCTTTTTACTGATAATACTGAGTATAAATCTTT
>CAKZMZ010000298.1 GCA_937129345.1 uncultured Thalassovita sp.
TAAACTATCGCCCTGCCAAGTATAGGCCGTGCGTTGCACATCTACCTCAAACAAACCTGTTTCCTCTAAGTACTGCTTCATCATTACAGTGGTCATTGGCCACATTACGTGGTTGTTTTGTCCATCTATAATCAATGCCTTAAGCATTTCTTTTTGTTCGGTGGTAGTAGTTTCGGCTGTCTTTTTACCTCCACAATTAGAGAGTAGAACCAAAAGCAGGCAAAGCAAAAAAATATTTTTCATTTTAGATAAGGTTAGATTTTCTATGGCTCGATTACGAAGGGCCAATAAAAGCAAATTTCAATATTTAAACAAAGGAATGGAGGAGTAAATGCTTGTTTTCCCTATTGAGCAGCGACAAATGGCATTCTGTCATTCTAATAACCCGCTTAAAAAAAACATGGGAATTCTATCAATTAATTGGGTGTTCCTATGAAGATTTCCGCTTAACTTTAAGGAAATTTAATACAAAGTTCATTTAAATAGATACTGAATGAAAATACGACACATTTTATTATTACTCGCGACAAACATACTTGTATCAAGTTCAGCGATGCAGGCCTATGCAACCAATAACTGGCCTGAGAACGATTCAACTAAGAAAGAAGCCCCCGAGAACTGGTTTAATTTGGATAGAGAAACCGATAATGTTCAAGGTGTGAGCACTGAAAAAACCTATCAAGAATTGCTTGGCGAAAAGGAGTCTCGTACTGTGGTAGTAGCTGTAATTGACGGTGGTGTAGACGTAGAACACGAAGACCTACAGGGAAAAATCTGGATCAATGAAGATGAAATCCCAGGCAATGGCAAAGATGACGACGGTAATGGATACATAGATGACATTTATGGATGGAATTTTCTAGGTGGTCCTGATGGTGAAAATGTGCATCACGATACTTATGAGCTTACTCGAGAGCTGGTAAGACTAGAGCCCAAGTACGAAGGGGCAAATCCTGATGACCTCTCTAAAAAAGAGAAAAAGGAGTATGAATACTACCAAAAGCTTAAAGAAGATTATGACACAGAGATGTCTCAAATGCAAGAGGGCCTAAAAAACTTTGCTGGTTTAAAGGAAATGGTAGCGCAGTCTATGCGCTTGATCGCTGCCTACTTAAATATGGAAGAAGAAGATTTAGAGCCAGCGAGCCTTGAGCAAGTAAACTCTCCCGATGAGCGCATTAAGCGTGCTGTTTCGGTCATAGACTATGCCTTAGAAAATGATTTGAACATGGAGTATTTAGAAGAAGCCATAGAGTATTTTGAAAACCAGGTAAAATACTACCTCAATAAAGAATTTAACCCAAGGTCTATAGTAGGTGATGATTATGACGATTTGAGTGATCGCGTTTACGGCAATCCTGATGTTGCAGGCCCTGATGCAGATCACGGAACACACGTAGCAGGCATTATAGCGGCCAACCGCGATAATAAACTTGGTATGAAAGGCGTGGCGAATGATGTAAAAATTATGGCCATAAGGGCAGTACCTGATGGTGATGAGCACGATAAAGACGTAGCCAATGCCATTCGCTATGCGGTGGACAACGGCGCAGATATCATTAACATGAGCTTTGGTAAAAGTTATTCGCCGCAAAAAGCCTATGTAGACGAAGCCGTATTGTATGCAGAAGAGAAAGGCGTTTTGTTGGTGCATGCCGCTGGCAACGACAGTAAAAATTTAGATGATGCCAATAACTTCCCCACCAAAGATTTAGACAACCGTAGAAAAGACGCCAAAAACTGGTTGGAGATAGGCGCTTCTTCTTGGGGCGATGCGACAAACTTTGTAGGTGAGTTTTCTAATTATGGTAAAAAATCAGTAGACGTTTTTGCTCCAGGTGTAGACATATACTCAACCATGCCCGGTTCTGAATACGAAGAGCAAAACGGAACTAGTATGGCTGCCCCGGTTACTTCCGGTGTGGCAGCACTGCTTATGTCTTACTATCCAGAATTGGATGCGGTACAGGTAAAAGATGTTATTATGAAATCTGCCTCTAGGTTTGATGCCATGAAGGTGAACAAGCCTGGGCAACCGGAGGAAGAAGGCGCAGAGGACATGATTGTTTTTGAGGAATTGTCAGTTTCTGGAGGCATAATCAATGCCTATGAGGCGGTAAAACTGGCTGAATCTATGACCATGAAAAAGAGTAGGAGGTAAAATTATTCAGGCTCGCGTTAAAAAAAACAGCCCATGACTTTCTAGAGCTCATGGGCTGTTTTTTATATGGAGATTTATAAACTTTTACATCCCAGAGGCTACTAATTGCCCAGGTTTTTCTATTATTAATAATACAGTTTCATCGTTAGAAGAAGCACTTCCATTTTGCTTGCTGTTCTTTACATAAGTAATCTTACTTTCAATTTTCTTATTAATTGTATTCACTACAATAGTATACTGACCCAAGTCAAGTTCAGTCTCATATGGAGTTTTTAGCCCTTTTTCACTAAAAGTGAATATTTTGCCATCTGTGGTTCTGCCAAAAATCATTATATCAAATTTTGCTTCGCCCTTTTTTAAAGACTTTACAGTTAGTTTATTAAAAGAAGTTGGTTTATCATAGGTAAATTTTAGAGAGAAACCTGTTAGGATAAATAGTAAAGAAAATGATAGAAAAGCAAGGCTAAATTTTTGGAAGAGCGGCTTCATATGGGAAGAGTTTAGTAATAAAAAAAATACTTTTCCATAATTTAGGTAAAAAAGTAACATAAAACTACTTCATTCCTAGCTTTTTCTTCAACTCGTCCAATGCATCTTGGTCTTTAATTTTCTTTACCGTGTTTTCCATTTCTTGCTCGGCTCTAATTTTCTTGGCCTCCTCAATAGGGTCTTCCACTTTTTCAGCCGAGCTTTCAGCCGAGCTTTCATCCGAGCTTTCAGCCGATTGATTTTCAGTATTCTTTGGATCATTATTTTCTTCTGGCTTTACTTCGCTCTTTAAGTCCTCGTACAAATCGCTGATAATTTCCCTTGCACTTACTTTTTGCTGCATGCGCTCTAACATGGCCACTGTGCGCTCTTCCAAATCAGAAATATGGTTGGGTTCTGGATACTCCTTTTTATCTACAGAGGCCAGTTCGTCCAATAGCTTTTGATTCGCCTTTATTTGCTCTTGCGTTTTAGACTCTGCCTCATTGAGTTTTTCTGCCACTTTAGGCTTTAGATTTTCCTTTTTCTCGAGAAACTCATTGATCGCTTTAAGGTCGTTTTTTAGAGCCGTTGTTTGGGATTCTAGGGAATTTATACTTTGTTCCAGTCTTTTTTTTATGGCTTCTACTTCTTCTTGTGTCATAAAATGTTAGCTTTTAAAACTCATAAATGCTTTTTTGATATGCTCAAAAGCTTCTTTGAGTTCTGCGGTAAAATTTTCGAAACGGTCTTCGGCAATATCCTTGTTTTTATCGATTTTAGTTTTTATTTCCTCTACTTCTTTTTTCAAATCACTACGCCATTTTTCAAGATCTTGCCCTTTTTTTTCGGCATAGGCTTTTTGCACTGAGAACTCCATTTCCATTTTTTCTAGCAAATGACTGTAACGCTCTTTGGCCTCTTTTTTAAATTCTTCCTCGGTTTCTTTGTAAAGGTCTTCGAGGTTGTCTCGCAAATTTTTAGTTCTGGTTTCGGCCTCGTCGAACTCATTGTAAGAAAAATTATAATCGGCATTGAGTAAATCCATTAAGGCCTTGCCTTCTTTCTCTAAGTCATCAAATTTTTGAGAGCCTTCTTTGCCTAACTCTTTGGCGTGCTCTCGAACTTTTTCTATGTTTTTATTGAGTTCGTCCCTTCTTTTTTCAAAGGTATCTTTGGCTTCTTTAGTGCCTAAATTGAGTTGTACCTCTAACGTTTCGAGGTTTCTTTTTACGCGTTCTAGTGCTTGCTCTAAATTTTTATTTTTCATGTTCTTAGTGTTTTAGCTCAGTTAATACTTTATAATAATAACACAGTTTTTTGAAAAGAGGCTGCGTTTTTCAAGAGAAAAGATAAATAAATTTTGTCAGGAAGGAAACAGGTTGCCCATTTCAATGGCAAGGTATTGTAAAGTCACTAATAGGATACACAGTTTTGTTGTAGGAATAGTGCCACCATTCTGAGGTAATGCTTTTAAAGCCTCCTTTTTCCATAGTGCTTTTTAATAAGGTTCTGTTTTCCAGTACTTTTTTTGGCAAGTCGGTAAATGCATGGTGGGCTTCTTTTCCAAAATAATCGTAATTGGTACCCATTTCTAAGGGTTGGCCACTTTTCAAAGTGTAGAGTGAAAGGTCTACTGCGTTGCCTCTATTGTGCATAGAGCCTTTGGCCGGATCGGCCACATAAACTGGATTAGGCACAATTGCCCACATTTTTTGCTGCACGCTAAGTGGTCTATAGCAATCGAAAAGCACAATGCCCAACTCTTTTTTTTTGAGTTCTAAAGCGATTTTTGCCAAAGCTGCGGAGACTTCTTTTCTTAGCAAGCAATCGGCGCACTCATAAAGTTGGGTATTTGTAAAATTATTGGTGGTGGCATACCTGATGTCCAACTTATAACCGAGCGGATAGGCTTGGAGCGATACAAAGGCAGAGTCGGGCTCATCCTTAAAAGGGAAAATAGAAATTGTGTCTTTTTGAGGAAAACTATTTTTGGGCATACTTTGAGCAGAGTCTTTGATACTCTGATTGTCTGACTCTGCTAGAATTGTACTGTTATTTTTAGACTTTTCTGAACCGCAAGAGACTAAAAAAATAATGGCGATAAGGAATAGAGTTTTGGCTATGTTTTGGAGCATGTTTCGGTAATTTGTCTCGTAAAGGTGAGGCATAAAATATTAATTCTTGACAACAAAAAAACCTCTAAAAGCGCTGAATATGTTTTGGGCATTACAAATGCCCTTCTAGATGCATCCTCATTACAAATGAGGGCGACTAGAATAGGGACGATTGGCTTCAACTTTACGACGTCCCGACTTTTACAAACTATAAACGGATAAAATCAAACCGCAAACTTCACTTATAGCTTTTTAAGCATATTTATCGTGTGGTTCAACATCTCATCGGTAAAATCTAAATGGGTGACCATGCGCACGTGTACTGGACTAAAAGTGATGCATTTTACTCCGTTGTCGGCCAGTCTGTCCACAACTTCCTGTGAGTTCTTTACCTTAAAAATCACGATGTTGGTTTCAACAGGGTAGATGTCTTCAACAAAAGCGCATTGCTTTAACACTTCTGCCAAGGTTTTCGCTCTTTCGTGATCATCTCGCAATCGGTTAATGTGGTTATCTAGGGCGAAATTGCCTGCAGCGGCCAAAATACCTGCTTGGCGCATGCCGCCGCCCATTACTTTTCTTAACCTTAATACCTTTTGTTTTGGGAAACCATTGAACAATAACAAAGAGCCAACAGGCGCCCCCAAACCTTTAGAAAGGCAAATTGAAATGGTATCGAAGTATTTGCCGTATTCTTTTGGGTCTTCGCCAGTTTCTACCAAAGCATTGAACAAGCGAGCGCCATCTAGGTGTAAATTAAGCCTATTATCTTTACAAAACTCTGCAATGGGCTCGATTTCATCTAAAGTATAAATGGCACCGCCGCCTTTGTTCATGGTATTTTCTAGCGCTACCAACTTGCTTATCGGCTTGTGTATATCATCAGGGT
>CAKZMZ010000299.1 GCA_937129345.1 uncultured Thalassovita sp.
TAGGAATACCTTCAGTAAAGGTAATGATTACTTTTATGCCAGCGTTGGCCGCTTCCATAATGGCATCAGCAGCAAAAGCAGGTGGCACAAAGATGACTGAGACATCAGCACCAGTTTCTATTACGGCTTCCTCTACAGTATTAAAGACTGGTTTTTCCAAGTGTGTTTGACCACCCTTGCCCGGCGTAACCCCGCCTACTACATCAGTGCCGTATTCAATCATCTGTCCGGCGTGAAACGTTCCCTCAGAGCCTGTAAAACCCTGTACAATAACTTTAGAATCCTTATTTACTAATACACTCATATTATCGGTTGGTTTTTCGCAAAAATAGGCTTTTATCGCATATTAAGAAGCCTAATTGTTAATAAATAAATTTGGTGCGACTCAGTGTCGAAAAACAATGGCATAACCTGCCTTTCGCTTAAGTTTTACTGCTAAAATAACTACCTATTTGAGGGTCACATTGTTCTAAACAACCAAGCTTATTTTATTATTTGCATAAATTGCTACTATTGCTCTATTCCAAAATTTTTTTTTACAGAAACACGATTTGAGAGAAGAAAGGCGAGATCAATGTTTTGTAAATATCGCCTATACTGCAGATGATGCTCAAACTATCCAGTTTTTAGTCTTAATGGAAAGGGTTTATGTAGCTTATTTTTGGCACCTAAACGGAAGTTAACAAAAAATTAACATTAAAAACAGATGAATCCCACAAAATAGGGGGTTTTAAATTTTAAATTGCACAATTCTTAGAAAGAATGAAACTCTTATTATAATAATTCGATTTTATATATTAGTTTTTGTTACTAACATTTTATTAGAATCATTTATCTCAGCAATGAATAATCTTACCAAGGAGTGGAAAAGTAAACTTTCTTTTTTAAAAGATGAACTCCAGTATATTTATATTAAGTTGAGCAGGCTTAATAATGAAATAAGTATATCAGAAAAATACAATTATGTAGAATCTTTTACTGAACAAGTAAAGGATACTATTTTAGAAGTAGATGCAAAAAAGAATGCTTTGAATATAGACGGTTACACAGAATTAAATGAAGCAGCGTTTAGAGATAGCCTTAAAAGCTACGAGAAAATAAAAGAAAAATATGAAGCCATAATCGGAGATGACCACCTTTTGGAAACTGTATAAAAAGAAGAAACGCTGCCTTGTGAGGGCAGCGTTTTTTTTAAACTCCTAAATTCCAACCTTCTCTATATTCTCTTTTCACGAATTCATTTGCTGGATCAAAATTGGTTATTTTCATGTTTTGCCCATCCCAAAGTAGCTTTTTCCTTCCATAAACAGGGTCTTTGCTGTCTTTGGGTTGCTGTAAATGGTAACTTTTTACGGCGAGGTTACCCATAAGCACGGTTTCTGTTAATGGACCTGCGTAATCAAAGTTTGAGCTTGCGGGTTCTCCTCCTTTACAAGCCGCTACCCAGCTTCTTTCATGTCCTTCTTCTACTCGATCAAGCATAGGTTTTGGCTCTTTAAAGTCCTCCATTTTAGAGGTAGGCAGTAATCTTGGGTTTGAGGCATAGCATCCGCACATTATTTTACCTTTATCGCCAACAAAAATGACACCTCCACTCCAATCGCCCATTTGTTCATCGTCTTTCAATTCTTCGGGTCTTTGTGGTCTGAGGCCGCCGTCCATCCAAGTAAGTTTTACCGGGGGCATTCCTTCCCTCTCAGGAAACTCGAAATTAATAATGGACGAAGAAGGGAAACTGGCCGACATATCACCGGCTTTAAAGTCATCTACATACATTGCACTGGCACTGGCCTCTACGCTTGTGGGGTATCCTAGCTTAAGTGCCTTAAATGCAGGATCTATGATGTGGCAAGCCATATCGCCTAAGGCGCCTGTACCAAAATCCCACCAACCTCTCCATTTAAATGGCAGGTAATCGGGATGATAGTCCCTGTAGGCTGCAGGGCCAAGCCATAAATCCCAAGCTAAGGTATCAGGTACGGCTACTTTTTCGGTAGGTGGCTGATTGCCTTGTGGCCAAATAGGTCGGTTCGTCCAACACTGTACTTCTTTTACGTTTCCTATTTCCCCAGCCCAAATCCACTCACATATCCTTCTGATATCATTGCTTGAGTTGCCTTGGTTGCCCATTTGTGTGGCTACCTTGTATTTTTTAGCAGTCTCAGTAAGCATTCGGGCTTCGTAAACACTGTGGGTAAGGGGTTTTTCTACATAAACGTGCTTGCCCTCTTGCATGGCGGCCATGGCTATTACAGCATGTGTATGATCGGGAGTTCCGACCATAACAGCATCAATATCACCTTTCATCTCTTCTAGCATTACCCTAAAGTCCTTAAACTTTTTTGCTTTAGGATAATGCTCATAAGCTTTTGTTGCTCTCACATCATCCACATCGCAAAGGGCCACTACGTTTTCTAGGGTAGTTTTTTTCTTTTCGTCTAGGCCGCTTGCTTTGCTGAGAATACCATAGCCTCTGCCACCTACGCCTACTCCTGCAATATTTAATTTGTCGCTAGGAGCGATATAGCCCTTGCCACCTAAAACGGACCTAGGCACTATCATAAAGCCTGCAGCACTGGCTGCACTAGTGGCCAAGAAATGTCTTCTACTGGTTTTGTTTTTCTTATCCATCTCCATTTTTTTAGTTTTCAATTTAATAAATACTTGGCTAATGCACCACTTCAAGTGTACTGTGAAAGTATTTTAAAGTGGTAAAACCCAATATTGCATTATCGAACTATTCTATTGTATGTATCTGAAGTCATGCCCCGCCTTTAGTTGCACTACAAATTCATAAATAAGATTGATTACATTTTCTATATCGTCTTTGTGTGCGGTTTCAACAGTGGTGTGCATGTACTTAAGTGGCGTAGAAACCAAAGCCGAAGCAACACCAATATCAGAATAGGCAAAGGCATCGGTATCTGTACCTGTCATTCTAGAAGCTGCCGAGCGTTGGAAAGGTATCTTATTTTTTTCGGCTACATCTATGAGCATATTTAGTAGGTTGTTTTGTACAGCAGGACCGTATGTGAGTACTGGACCATCGCCTGCTTTTTGTTCGCCTTGTGTTTTTTTGTTGTACATGGGCGAGAAAGTATCATGGCAAACATCTGTAATGATGGCGACATCTGGTTTTATTCTGCGAGCGATCATTTCTGCGCCATGCAGGCCTACTTCTTCTTGCACTGCGTTGACCACATATAAACCGATCGGTAGTTTTATTTTATATTCCATGATACGCTTGAGTACTTCGGCGATGATAAATCCTCCGATTCTGTTATCTAAAGCACGGCCTACATAATAGTTATCGTTGAGTTCCATCAATTCGTCCTCAAAAGTAACTACTGAACCCACATGTATTCCCTTTTTCTCTACTTCTTCTTTACTAGAACAGCCTACATCAATAAATAAATTTTTAAGGCTAGGAGTCTCTTCCTTACTCCGATCTCTTACATGTATGGCAGGCCAGCCAAAAATTCCTTTTACTACCCCGCTTTTCGTATGGATGTTCACCCTTTTCGATGGTGCTATCTGATGGTCAGAGCCGCCGTTTCTAATTACGTATAGGTACCCATCTGAAGAGATGTAATTGACAAACCAAGAGATTTCGTCGGCATGCGCTTCTATAACCACTTTGTATTTAGCATCAGGGTTGACTACACCTACAATGGTGCCGTAGGTATCGCTTATGTAATCGTCGATGTACGGTTTGATGTAATCGAGCCAAATCTGTTGCCCTGAGGACTCGAACCCTGTTGGAGATGCATTATTTAGGTATTTGTATAAGAATTCTTTGCTTTGTTTTTCCATAAAAAAGTTTTCGAAAATTTTCTTAAAAAAAATTTATGCTTGATAAACAGTCAAATTTACTTTTTTTCAGCAATAAAAAAACCCGACGATTGTCGGGTAGTATAGTGTCTATTTAAGCGGTCGTTCATGAGGATGCGCTTACCTTAAAAATGCAGCAAGCATCCAAATGCGTTTTTCTGTAACTGAAATAAGTTCACTTACCATGGCCACGGTGCCTTCATTGTTTTCGTCTGAGGCCAGCTTTAATAATTCATTTAATTGCTTTAAAAGTACTTTACTATTCTCTAGGGTCATCTCCACTGTTTTTTCACCTTTAATTACATTGGGTGCACTTGTTATGGAGGCAGTTTCTAAATAATCCTCAAAAGTATGCAAGGGTTGGCCGCCTACGGCTAAAATCCTTTCGGCTATTTCATCTATGGTTTCTGCTGCTTCTAGGTATAGTTCTTCAAATTTTTCGTGCAAACCGAAAAAATTTATACCGGTTACATTCCAATGAAAGCCGCGCAAATTTTGATAATATATCTGATAATTGGCCAAAAGTGTATTTAATGCAGTGTTTAATCGATTGTTTTCCATAAGTTTTAAATTTTAGTAACACTGCAAATAAAGCATAAACTAAATTAATTAAATTTGCATACTAATAAATTTAATTTATAGTATATGACATTTACACAGATAAAGTGCTTTTTAGCATTAGAGCGTTTCGGGAGTTTCGTAGATGCCGCAAAGTCATTGCACGTAACTCAACCCGCACTAACAGTGCAAATAAAAAATTTAGAGGAAGAGCTCGATGCCATACTTTTTGATCGAACCTTAAAGCCCGTCGTACTTACAGAAGCAGGGCAGGTTTTTGCCGAACAAGCGAGGATAATTATGTTCGAAGTAGATAAAGCCAAAAATGTGATCGATGATTTTAGGCAGAAAGAGAAAGGACTTTTAAGAATCGGTATCATTCCTACTGTTGCTCCGTATTTGTTGCCCCTTTTTCTCAATGAATTTTATGAGGCTTTTCCTGAGGTGAGGTTGGCCATTAAGGAAATGATTACTGAAGATATCTTAACCGCTCTTAAGAATAACGAATTGGATGCAGGGCTAGTAGCTACGCCAATACAGGCAAAAGCTACAAAGCATCAACCACTTTTTTATGAAAAATACTTTCTGTATGTTTCTGAATTACATCCTTTTTTTGATCGAGAAAGTATAGATTTGGGCGAACTCGACGAAACAGATTTGTGGTTATTAAATCAAGGCAATTGTTTTAGGAACCAAGTGCTCCATATTTGTAGCTTAGCGAGAAAATCGGCTTTTAATCAAGGATTTAATTTTGAGAGCACTTCTATAGAATCTTTAAAAAGAATTGTAGAGTTTACAAAGGGGGCCACCATTATTCCCGAATTGGCTACGCTCAACATACCTGCCGAAAAAGAAGAAATGATCAAAGGCATTGAAAAACTAAATGCTGTTAGGGAGGTGAGTTTGATTACGAACAAAACTGTGGTTAAAGCGCATTTGCTAGAAAAACTGATAAAAACCATTAAGGGATCACTACCGGCAAAAATGTTAGAAAAACCTCAACAGCAAATATTAGAAACCGGTGTTAAATTACTTTGATTAACATTTGCCAATTGTTTGTTGCTGCCTGGCATAGATTGTAAAATTGTATCAGATAACTAAATTAGCCCTTATTAAATAGATAGGCATAAAACTAAATTAGAAATGAAATATTCAGTAGAGTTGGCTTGCGACTCAAGCAAAGCTTGGTTAGATACGGTAATGGATGACTTCGGTAGTTTTCTGCAAGATCATGCAGATTGTGAAAGAAAGGCCTCTGCCATGGCCATGAGCTTTGTGGCCAAGTATCCCAACCGAAAAGAAATTATACCCGAACTGATAGAAACGGCCATTGAGGAACTAGAGCACTTTCAGCAAGTGTATAACTTGATGGAGCGAAAAGGAATCGCACTGCCTAGTGAAATGCAGAAAGATGTTTATATGCAACAATTGATGGCATTGACCCACGGCGGTACGCCCGATACTCGTTTTAGGGATCGTTTGTTGATGGCTTCTATCGTGGAATGCAGAGGTTGCGAGCGATTTAAGCTAGTAAGCGAACATATTGAAGACGAAGAGTTGAGCCGCTTTTATAAAGTTTTGTGGGCCTCAGAAGCCAAGCACGGAAATATCTTTGTAAAGATGGCCTTAAAATATTTTGAGAACAAAGAGGTATACGATCGGCTGGATGAATTGATCCAAAAAGAAGCGGAAATCGTAAGCGCTTTACCCTTAAGACCTGCCTTACATTAAGTTGTTTTAAGAAGTTTTTAAAGTTTCTGCCACGCTTTACTAATTCTATTAAAACCGTTCATTATTAAAATAAAGGTGTACATAAACGTACACTTTTTTTATTTCAGTTTTTCTAGATTCCAATTGTAAAGTATTCATTATCATGTGTTTTATATTGGGTGGCACTTGCTTGGTAGTATTTCTAAGAAAGCATATAAATTATGAAAAAGAGTACTATAACCGACATTTCCCACATGCATTTTAGCATAAATAGTATTTTTTATATTCCTGTCCGAGCAGTTCAAGGATTTTGCGATGAATTTCTTTAAGGTTGAGTATGAGTACTTTGTCCATTGCATATAAAATATGGATGCCCCTAAACAGTTCAAATATCCATCGAGTCGTTGGGTTTTGTATGGGTTTGCCCAACTGGTTAGGTAGAAAAACTTCTCTGAGCAGCAGTAACTGCCTGATTCGGTATTCAATAGCAGCATAAACGGTCAGACACAGCGTCATGATAAATACTAAGGCTTCCACCCTTTCAGGTTTCTTGACAAACAGGTTGGAAGCGACAAATTGAGGGTCTTTCAGGAAACGGAAGCCCCGCTCCACTTTAGATTGCCCTTTATAGGCTGCCAAGATTTCATCATCTTCTAACTCTTGACTATCCAGTTGGTTGGTTGCTAAAATAAACTTTCCTTTCTGTTGTTCAATCGCCTGAAAATAAGCTACTGGGCAACTTACCTTCAACCGACCTGAATAGCTGATATGTGCTTCTTGAGAGTTCTTACCAGGGCGGCCCCTACCTTTGTAATGCATCTTTTCTTTCCATTCCACCTTTTCCAACCTCAAAGTTTTCATCTTGCCCATTAGGGCTTCTAAGGCATTTTGTGCATCTGCCTGACAGGCAAACTCCTTCTTGCCAAAAGCCAATACTTGCTTGTATTCATGTGTACTTTGTTTATGGTAGTTTTTTGTCAGCGTTCTCATTTCCCGTTTGTAGGCCTGTTCCGAATGGATGACCAACCATCTTTGCTTGATCCCTCCATAGAGGCTACAAAGGGAAGCATACCGATAGCCTTCGCTTAATTCCTGAAACATCAAGTCTGCATTGAGTGCTTCCTTACAGGCTTTGAGCGTTGCAGGGACACGGCTGACCCATTTCACCCCCTCGGGATAAGCTGCTAATGTTTCTTGGGCATAGCCTGCACTATCCAAAACCAAGTACTTGGCATTGCTCACATTTTGGAGCTGTGACACATGGTTTTGAATTGTGGCCCGAAAACTACTTTTGTCATCGGTATTCCCACTCAGGGCTTCCATGTGAAGGGGGATACCCGCTTGGTGGTCGGTAATCAGGTTGAGCACTACTTGGTTGAGTTCGGGGTGATGGTCCCTGCTATAGCCTTGGGTCAAATGAAGCACAGCAGCATCCGCTGCTGGCGGATTTTCACTGTTATAAACCCCATCCAGATGGAAACTGGTGCTGTCCAGATGAGCAAAACGGCTGCTCAAAGATAGCCTCTGGCATATTGTTGGAACGAGTTGACCGAATAGTTTAGTGCAGCCATATGCTTGTATCTCATCCAAGGCACGACCGATGACCGTATCGTTGAGATGGTCGGCCTCAACACCTTGTCCCAATAATAGTTCGGTGGGTTTGTCCTCAAAAAAATTACTGACCATATAGAGCCTGCACTCGACAAAACCTAAACCATTTAAAATCAAAGCTTTGCATATCCTGCCGATACTGACTTCTCTGCGAAATAAATCCTGGGGAAAGCAGCTATCTATTTGAGTGGCTAAATCTAGCTCCTCACACATGCCACTTACTAAACCTAAGTGGTCGAGGGTTTTACTTGATAATATATCTTCCATTCACAAAAATCAAAATTCTATGCTTTTTTATATGGGAAATGTCGGCTATCTGCCACCTGTAGGCATATAGCATGATTATCTGCAGGGTGGTCAACCCGAA
>CAKZMZ010000300.1 GCA_937129345.1 uncultured Thalassovita sp.
GCTAAAATTTGTTCCAGCATTTATTTTGTTGGAAGAAGCTACTGATGCAGCATCCGTCAATTTATTTTCTAAAGCATTGTATTCTTCGAACTGTGCTAATTGCTTTTCATCTATTGTTCTTAAATCGCTTTGCTCAACAGGTTTAAATAAAAGTTGAGCCAATAAGTTTACGATGTTGGCATCAGGCCGCTTGGCTTGGGTATCTAAATTTAGTTGATGAAAGATGCCTTTTTCTTTAGCGTAAAAACTTCTATTTAGAGAACTAAAACCCGATTTTACCAAACAAAATTTCTCATATACTAAAGTCTCAGGTATAAAACCTCCATCTATACCAAAAGTAAAATCAGCAGGCTCATTAATTTTAAAATCAGCAGTAGTCTTTATAGAAATTTCTACTCCTGAATATTTTGCTAGGGTATTGAGGCCCGCTTTTAAATACTGCACTGCCCTGCTATTGGTATCCGTATCGAATAAATTCACTTTTAAATTTGCAGGCTGAATGTTGAAAGAAGCGCCTTTTGAAATAAGTAGTGTGTCTCCTTTTATTTCCCAAGCTGATGCATTTTGTTGCTTGGGAACTTTTCTGTAAGTGTAGCTTGTGAAATCGCTTTTCGTTTCGGCTATGGTTAAAAGTAAGGAGTCTTGGTTAATGTATCTAGCCGCTACTATTTTTTCCCGCATTTCAGTTTTTCTATCAGGCACAGCAATCCATTTTAATGGAATGGAAGTTTGTGGAATACTTGAAAAATTGCTCAATTTGCCCGAAGTAAAAACCACCAAACTATCAGGCGCAGATTGTAAATATGCCAACTGCGCAATGAGTTGAGCATAATCAACTTCTAGTTGTTCTGAAACTGAATAGTTCTGTTCTGCCGAATATTCTTGTAAAGAATCGCTGACAATAAAAATCTGCGAAGAATCGCTTTGGTAAGATGCCAATTGATTTTTGAAGGATGGATTTTGCAGTAAACCTGCTTCGACCACCACCCAAGTTGTTAGGCTATTGTTGTCTTGTTTTTTAAATACCAAGCCCGCAAGTAAAAAGGCCAAAAGCAAAACAATCAAACTCCTGAGCAATAACAGGCGCTTTTGGGTAAGTTCTAGGCTATTGATCTGCTCTTTGGGCAGCTCACTCAAAAAGCGTAAAGAGCCCATTTCTACCACATTGCCTTTTTTCCTGTTCCACAAATGGATGGCAAGCGGCAGCAAAATGCCCAAGACAAAAAGGAAATATGTGGGTTGTAGTAGTTGCAAGCTAGTTGTTATAGTTTCGCTGCAAATTTACAACTATTTTAAGGCTTTTAAATGCTTTTTAGAAGAGCGGGGAAATTGGGTTGATGATTGGTTTCTAAAACCCTTCTTAGGGTTATAAGAAAGCTATTGCTTAATGCGGTTTTAGGACTGTTTATTTGGGAGTTCGGGGATTTGTTTATTTGAAAAAGCAAGCTACTAAACAAATCTCATAACCAGCGAACCATTATACTTAAAGCTTACAATTAATTATTAATAGAACACTGGGAAGAGTGAAAGTTTACTGCAGAATGACCGCTTATGTTGCATTAGTGGCGTTTGCCATAAATGTTGTTTTTGCCAAGCATATTTAATTGTAAACTAGGAGGACATAATTAAATTAGCTTTAACCCTACCTAGGGTTTGACTGAATAGACTCAAAACGAGTATTTTAAAATTAACCCTAGTGTAGGGTTTTGCTAAAACCTATTTTGTCTCATTACTTAGTTTATAGCATCATAAACCACTAAAAAATGAAAACGTCCATTTACTTATTATTTGCTTTCTTATTGCTACATTCTTGTGTCTCAAACGAATCGGTTTTTAAATTAGACCCAACGCAAAGTATGCTGATTACCGGCAAAGGAGAAGGACAAGATGCGGCCATTAATCCTTATAGCGATCAAAAAAGTAGAGCAGTTGTAAAAAATTTAGGGCATAATCCTCTTGAGGTCAGGATACAGAGTAAGGGGACTTTTATAAAGCAAATCAGCATCTCGCCTAAAGAAACCAAAGAATTTATCTTAGAAAAAGACTATGAACTTTACTTAGATAGCAACCTTGCTACAAAAGCTAGGGTAGATTTTGAAAAATACAATGATTAAAGGAATTAGTTAGCTACTTGGTAAAAGACAAACTACCCAATGCCCTTCTTCTGGGCAAGCTAAAGACAAAACTCCATCATCCAATTTTAATTCTTGCGAAATGGTTTCATCGCTCAAAACATGGTACCAAGTAGCTTGGTAGTTTTGGCTGTTTTCAACATCTAAATCTACCTCGCCGCCATTGGTAAAATAAACGATGAATTGATTATCGGGCAATGTCCTGCAAAAAGCTTCATTGGCTTCTCTATTCAGTAAAATTTCATTATTGGCTTTCCCTTCAAAAAAACCTTGCATTGAACTAACCTTGCGCATGGTTTTTATAGTTGCCTGCGCCACTTCATTCAATCCTTGCCCAGAAGTAGGTCGGTGGAAACGAGCACTTGCGCAACCCATCAATACATTTCTGCAAAAAGACTCGATAGCATTTTGAGTGGTTTGATGCCTGCCTCCATCGTTCCCGTAAATCTTTACATTATTAGCTGGACGCACTTTACCCGAAGTAGCAATTCTTTGCAGTTGCTTTAAACCGTTTTCCCAATGCATGTCTGCAGATTTGTGGTTGTTTTGGGAAATATCCGCAAAATCATAAATCTCAGGATGATCTATGGTTTCTCTGTGAGCAGCATGCGACAAATCGTGTGGATCCCACATCTCTGTAGTAAAAATCTGCTTGCCCTGTTCAGAGGCTACTTTCTTAATATACAGCGACCAAAACTTGCCCCATTCAGAAGTCACTGAGGTTTCATTGTCCATGCAGTAAAGCACGTTGTCGTACTGCAGGGAATAACTGAGTAACTTATCTACATAACTTTGCTGATAACCCAAAACCACTAAATTGCTTTCTTGAGAAGGTACCGACCAGAAGAAATTGTTTTCTGTCCAAGTAGGATGTGTGGGAACGGACAAGGGCAATTTACTTCGCTCTGCACTGTAGTTTACATTATTTTTAGGGTTGAAGGGATTGACCTCCCAATTATCGCGGTAAAAATCGAAGGTAGCCCAAAGTTCTATTTGTACGATAATATTCCTTTGTTGACTGGCCTTCAAAAAGTTATCAAAGCGCTGCCAATAAGTCTCGTTCCATTGCCTTAAGTCGTACAGCCCCTCTTCATTTGTTGCAAAAGGCCAAACATTACCACTGTCTCTGCTAGACATGGTGCAACGCAAATAATTACCCCCTGCTTGTTTTAGTATTTCGAGATGTTTTTCTACTTCGGGCATCTGAAAAGCATTGTCTTCATCAGAACCTCCCAATAATAGAATGGCCTCACCTTGGTAGTTCCAATACTGCGGGTGTACTTGATCTGGAGAAATGCCATTTTGTTTTGGCAAATCTTCGCTTTTTTCTTTTGGTGTTTTTTGGCATTCAAATAAGAAAAGAAGTAAAACACAGTAAACAAGCGTTCTACGAGAAGTTAGTTTCAGTTGCATAAATCATAAACTTTATTCGGGAGGTTGTTCTCCTTGCTTCTTTTTCATTGCTTGGTGCGCTTTAATAATAGCCGCAGTTTCATCTTGCGAGTAATTATGGTCTTTATCAAACAAAGGACCATCTAAAGAGAGCATCTTTCTTAATTTACTATACAATTGAGAAACTGCCAACAAGAAAACACCGATCACCACAAGTGCTACGATTTGCCCGAATGTCTCTAATTTTCTAAAATCGAAGGCAAAGAATTTTAGGATGGTTACAGCTAAAAGCACCAAAGAAATCATCCTGAGTTCTTTAAGCTTGTAGCGCAAGCCAATGTACATGAACACAAAAGATAGTAAAGACCACAAAACCGAGAAGCCTGTTAGCCTTACTTGGTATAAGAAGTCCTCAATATTTGGAATTACAGAAAGTGCTGCCCTTATCAAAACAATGGTATGCTCCAACTCGTAGCTCATGTGGAATATGATCACAATACACAAAAACCACATAGCAAAAGAGTATTTGCCCGAGGCGTAAGACTCAGAACTCACTATGTCTCTGATGAGTATGTAGTTGAGTAGAACAGAGATGACCACGTTAAGGTAGTGGGTTCCGAAAGGATAAAAAGGCAGGGTACCTTCTAAATATCCACTTCTTAACTCCAAAGCTGCTCGATGACCGAAAACAATATAGAAAATCACGCTCAAGCCCATGAACCAGCCAACAGATTCCTTTAATCTCCTAATATCTAATTTATGCACGATAAAACGCATGAGAAGTGCAAAGAGCATGGTGTATGCATCAATAAGAATGGTCCGGTAAGCACCAGAACCATCTAAATTGGGTGCATGCCAGAGCAACTCAAAAATCCCCATTGAAAAGCTGATGATGATCAGAAAGGTAGCAAGAGATTTTGCATAATATACTTTGGTAATGGCAATGATGTCATACTCTTTTTTATCTGAATTAAACAAGGTAACCAACGTACTCAATGAAACAACCGTTATTAAGCCCGAGGCAAAACCACTATTAAAGACCAATGGCAAAGTTTGCGATGAAAAATAGGTCTGTGTCCAGTTGTAAAGCATGGTACCCAAAGACAAGGACGTAATCAAAGCAGAGCCATTCCTTAGCAATGTATTGTTCATTCTAATGCCTAGCCATGCTAAAAATACGCCTTCTATTGCCCACCAAATATTTACATACAAAGCACTGAACTCCATCCAAATGGCAATGCTCACCATACCAATAAAAAACACCAAGAGTTGCCTATGCACGCCTTCGCCCAACTTTTTGTTGCCATAGAGCATAAAGGCATAGTACAATTGGAAGAAGCCTAATCCGGCGATAAAGCCAGGTCTATATTCAGTAGCTCCGATTCCATTCAAAGCTTTAATGCCATTGAACAAGAAAATTAGAGTGCTTAGCATGAGCAGGAAATAATCCAAATCTCGGTAAGTCACTTTTGGCTGTAAGTTATAGGCCACTATATACATAAAGTAAGTAGCATAAAATATAGCAGCAAAGCTTAGCATCATTACATGATCGACCCTTGACCCATAATCATTGGTAAACACAAAAACCTGAAAGGCAAAAAAGCTGATTACATAAGTGAGCACCATAATGACGTGCCACTGTCTTTTGTAAGAAATAAAAAGCAGTATTAAGTCTACAATTAAAAGATAGCTAAAAAAGAACAAGGGATTTTTATCACCTGTGCTAACTAATAAAGGCGCACAAAACAAGGCAAGGTAGGCCAAAGTAGCCATGTCTTTACGCTCATATCTAATTGTATAGAAAACCAAGACCAAACCCACAAGCACATTGGCGACAAAGGCCTTAGTTTGATCAAGTACACCATAATCTTGAAAAGACAGACTAATGGTGTAAAGTAAAGTAGCAGCCCCAAGACCCATAAACAATGTTCTTGTTCGCTGTACTGTAGAGAGTATTAAGTGGGCCAAGGTGATAAAACCTACTCCCAAAGCTCCGCCAACAACGATTCTTAAGGTTTCGTTAATGTAGCCTTGGGTAATGGCATATTGGTAAAGTACGGCAACGGCTGCCAATATGATCAACAAGGCAATTTTATTGAGCAGATTTTCACCTACATACCTTTCCAAATCTTTTTGGATCACGGGTATCTCAGATTGCAACTCTTTTATATTGGAACCGATTTTTTGTGTAATTTCTCCACTTTCGGTAGCGCCAGTTTTCATTTGTTGGATCTGGGCGCGAACCACCTCGGGATCTTCCCTAAACTCCCTTATGTATACTTCTGCCTTGGAGAGTTTGTATTTGAGTGGGTCATTGTTAGGGTCTCTGACAACCGGCGGTCTTTTCTTAAAAATCTCTTCGGCACTAGGATAGAAACGCTCTATTACCTCTTCGTGCTTGCTTAGGTCACCTTCTTCTAGCAAAGAGGCATAATCGTCGTCTTCCTCTATAGACTCATAG